>JBKXCY010000064.1:0-8151 GCA_046994005.1 Streptococcus sp. | reverse complement strand
GGTGTGCTCGAGAAGTTAAACGGCTATATGGATCGAAAAGATCAAGCTGCCTTTTATCCCGTTGCCTTTGAATCGGGTGTCTTTCAGGGGCAAACCTATGCCTTGCCTTATGAAAGCAATCCGATTTTGATGTGTGTCAATAAAGATCTCTTGGATAAAGAAGGCATCGCGGTTCCCAAAGAAGGTTGGACCCTTGAAGAGTTCTATACGATTTGCAAGAAACTAACCAAAGATACCAATGGAGATGGGCAATTGGACCAATTTGGGAGCACAGAATACACCTGGAAAGAAGCCTTGGCGGCAAATGGAGGTCATCTCTTTCAAGGAGGCATGCTCAAGCTGACAGCTCCAGAGGTGAAAGAGTCTTTGACTTTTCTGCAAAAATTGGAAGATCTAAATAAAAATTACAAGGTGAGCTCTAAAGATTTTGACCAAGGGAAAGTCGCCTTTTATCCTATGACTTTGGCCCAATATCGGACCTATAAACCTTATCCCTACCACGTTTCTAAATATTCAAACTTTACCTGGACCTGTATTCCAATGCCTGCTAAGTCAAAAACGACCAAGGCAACCTTGGTCACGACGACTTCTTTTGCTATGTCAGCCCGAAGTTCTCATTCCAAGTTGGCTTGGGAATTGATGCAACTCTTAACAGAGGATCCAGACATTCAACAAACCCTTTTTGCCCAATCCCAAGGGATCTCTGTCATGCCACAGGTGGTCAAGAGTCGCTCTAGTAAAGACCTTCTGCAGGTGGATGACTTTGGAACGGATTCCTTGACCAATCAGACCTTGAACCGCATCATGGAACAAGCTGTTGAAAGTAGTCCGAAAAATGTCTCAAAAGAGGTGTTAGAAAAGTTAGATTACTTGATTGGCAATGCCTTGCGCGATCAAGATGTTGAGAACCGCTTGCCTCAAATTCAGAGGGAGATTGAAAGTAGTCTACAGGTAGGAGTTTAGAGTAAAATAAGATGGCATTTTGTCAAGTGACAGATGTCATTTTTTTATTGCTAAATGTCATATTAGGAATGTGACATTTGACAATGTAAAAACGCTTTCAAATAATCTACAATAGAGTCAAATAAAGGAGGCGTAGAAAAATGAAATACCTCGTTTTGGTCAGTCATGGTGGACTGGCAGAAGGTCTAAAAACATCACTAGCCATGTTTGCTGGTGATAAGATGGATCAGGTCATCGCAGTTGGACTCAAAGAAGGAAAATCAGTTGATGACTTCGCAGTTGATTTCAGAGAGAGCATTTCAGGATTGACAGCTGATGATTCTGTTTTGGTCTTGGCAGATATCGTAGGTGGTAGTCCATTAACCACTGCAGCCACGGTTCTAGAAGAAGCTGGAAAGCTCGATGGAGCCTTAATCCTTGGTGGGATGAACCTCACCATGGCCTTGACGGCAGTTGTGATGAAGGATGTGTTGGATGGAGAAGATTTGTCAGCCACCATCTTATCAGAAGCACGATCTGCACTACAGCCTTTTGAAGTTTCAGCCACAAGTGCTGAAGAAGATGATGACGATATTTAATAGGGAGGTACCTTATGGTAGTAACATTTGTACGGATTGATGATCGCATGATTCACGGTCAGACAGTCACACGCTGGGCAAAAGAAAAACCATGTGATGGTTTGATTGCCGTAAACGATGCAGCAGCATCAAATAAGGTTTTGATCCAAGCATACAAAGGCGCATCAGACAAGAAAACCTTTGTATGGACAAAGGAAGCCTTTAAGGAAAAATCAGCAAAAGTAACAGAATCAGATAGTCGTTACTTCTTGATCACCAAAAATCCAATCGATATGAAGGAAATTTTGGTCGACCAAGGGTTTGTCCCAGGTGATGTCAAAGAAATCATCGTAGGCCCTGCAAATGATCGTCCTGGAGCTGTAAAATTGGGAAATAACCAATCCATCACTCAGGAAGAAGCAGAAGCCTTCCAAGCTATTCAAGCAGCAGGCTATAAGGTGAAATTCCAATTGTTGCCAGATGTTTCCATCGGGTATTGGGATGATTTCAAATCAAAATTTGGTTTTTAAAACTAACAGTCCTATCTGTTAGGTAAATAAATTTACAAACAAAAGGAGCGTTTGTTATGACAATTTCATGGATTCAAGCAATCTTGCTTGGTATTTTCGCCAGCTTGTCTTCAATGCCTGGTATGGGAGGTTCCAGTATCGGGAACTATACACTCGGTCGTCCTTTGATCGGTGGGTTGATTTCAGGTTTAATTCTTGGAGATGTGACAACCGGTATTATGGTCGGGGTTGCCCTTCAAGTCGTTTATATCGCCTTGGTAACACCTGGTGGTACCGTATCTGCCGATGTGCGTGCCATCTCTTACATCGGTGTTCCTCTTGCTATCTTGTTTGTGCATGCTAATAACATCACAGATGAAGCTGGAATCGCCGCAGCTGCAGCTCCAATCGGTGCAGCCGTTGGGACAATCGGTACAGTTCTTTTCTACGGTACCGCTACTATGAACTTGGTATGGCAACACATCGGTTGGAAAGCCGTTGAAGAAGGAAACTTCAAAAAACTCTACGCAGTTGACTGGGTTTACCCTTGGATCTCTCACTTCCTCTTCTCTTTCCTTCCAACAATGATTATCACCAAATACGGTGAAAACATGGTTGATTTGATGAAACAATACCTTCCTATGGATGGTTACTGGATGAAAGCCCTCTTTACAGTCGGTGCTCTTCTCCCATGTGTCGGTATTGCCATCTTGTTGAAACAAATTGTTACAGAAGCAACTGACTTCATTCCATTCTTTGTTGGATTTACCTTGGCAAAATCTCTCGGATTGAACTTGGTATCCAGTGCCGTTGTTTCATTAATCTTTGCAGTAATCTACTATGAACTTGAAGTGATCAAATCGATGAAAGCTGCTCCAGCTGGAGTGGTGGACCAAGACGATGATGAGGAGGATATTTAAAATGGCTGATAGAAAGAAAATTTCAAAGAAAACATTAGCAAAAGCATTCCATCATTGGTATTATGGTCATTTGACTTGTTTCTCTCAAGAACATATGCAAACCTTCGGGTACTTGACTTCTATGCTTCCAATCGTAGAAGAAATGTATGACACAAAAGAAGAACAAAAGGATGCTATGCAAACCTATACGGCCTTCTTCAACACTGAACCACAACTTGGATCTCTTGTTGTAGGGATCACAGCTGGTTTGGAAGAAGCGCGTGCAAACGGAGATGCAGTAGATGGCGAAACCATCAACGGTATGCGTGCCGGTTTGATGGGACCAATCGCTGGTATTGGTGACTCATTGGTCGTTGGTACCTTGATTCCAGTTCTCTTGGGGATTGCCCTTGGACTTTCTAAAGGTGGTAACGTCGCTGGTGCCCTCTTCTACATCGTCGTATGGAACCTCTTAGTCTACTTTGGTATGCGCTTTGCCTTCTTCAAAGGTTACCAATTAGGGGATAAAGCCGTTGAATTCCTTGTAGGACCAAAAGGACAAGCTCTTCGTAAAGCGATCAGCGTTGTCGGTGGTATGGTTATCGGTGCCGTAGCAGCTACTTGGGTATCTGTTACAACAGCCCTTCAATTCAAGAATTCTGAAGGAAAAGTCTTCTTGAACATCCAAGAAAAGATCGATGGTGTTTATCCAGGTCTCTTAACAGCAGCCTTCATCACTCTTTGCTGGTGGTTGATGTCTAAGAAAAAAATTTCACCAAACAAAGTTATGTTACTTCTCGTTGTAGTTGCTTTGATCGGTGTTGCCCTTGGTATCTTTGACCCACATCTTAAATACTAAGGAAAAGAAAAAACGAATTTGCTAGTAGGAGTTTTTGAGAATGAAGTGAATTGACCTCCTTTATTTGCACTTCATTCTCAATTTTTATCAGGAGGAATCCCATGGTTACAAAACAAGAACTTGTCAATGGATATGAAACAGAAATCAAGTACCAACGCCACATGCTTGAAAACCTTGGTCGTTGGTTCAGCTTACTCTTTATCATTGCCAGTATTGGTGTGGTATTGATCTATCTCTTTCACAAAAGTTTCCTCCCACTCTTGATCCTCGGGATTTTACTAGCCTTGGTTGGAATTTTAGGCATGATTGTTTTTGGATATGGCATCTACCGCGGGCGGATCAATCTTCAAAAAGTGATCGACGATTTCAATCAAAAATTGACAATTTTAAATTGATATTTTAGAAACATCTCATCTATTTTTGAGGTGTTTTTTTCTTGACTATTTCTGACCAAGTGATACAATAGAAACATAAGTTAGCACTTGAGTGATTAGAGTGCTAAAATACAAGTATGGAGGAACGACAATGTTAAAACCATTAGGAGACCGCGTGGTCTTAAAAGTAGAAGAAAAAGAACAGACTGTTGGAGGTTTTGTTCTCGCTGGTGCGAGCAAGGCCGATACAAAAACAGCTGAAGTAGTAGCTGTTGGTGAAGGAGCTCGTACCTTTACGGGTGAGTTGATCTCACCAAGTGTAAAAGCAGGAGATCATGTCTTGATCGAAAGCCATGCAGGCATTGAAGTCAAAGATGGGGAAGAAACTTACACCATCGTTGGCACATCAAATATTCTTGCAATTGTAGAGTAAGAGAAGAAAGAGGTAAGAAAAATGGCAAAAGATATTCAATTTTCATCAGACGCACGTTCTGCAATGGTCCGTGGTGTCGATATTTTAGCAGATACAGTCAAAGTCACCTTAGGCCCTAAGGGTCGCAATGTGGTTCTTGAAAAATCATTTGGTTCACCTTTGATCACAAATGATGGGGTGACCATCGCAAAAGAAATCGAATTGGAAGACCATTTTGAAAATATGGGAGCCAAACTGGTGTCAGAAGTGGCTTCTAAGACCAATGATATCGCAGGTGACGGTACAACAACCGCAACGGTCTTGACCCAAGCCATCGTCCGTGAAGGAATCAAAAACGTCACAGCAGGTGCCAACCCAATCGGTATCCGTCGTGGGATTGAAACAGCGGTTGCGACTGCTGTAGAAGCTTTGAAGAATAATGCGATCCCTGTATCCAGCAAAGAAGCGATTGCTCAAGTAGCTGCTGTGTCTTCTCGTTCTGAAAAAGTCGGTGAATATATCTCCGAAGCCATGGAAAAAGTTGGCAAAGATGGGGTCATCACCATTGAAGAATCCCGTGGGATGGAAACAGAACTGGAAGTTGTAGAAGGTATGCAGTTTGACCGTGGTTACCTTTCTCAATACATGGTCACTGACAATGAAAAAATGGTGGCTGACCTTGAAAATCCATACATTTTGATTACGGACAAGAAAATTTCAAACATCCAAGAAATCTTGCCATTGTTGGAAAGTATTCTTCAAAGTAGCCGTCCACTCTTAATTATCGCGGATGATGTAGATGGCGAAGCTCTTCCAACGCTTGTCTTGAACAAGATCCGCGGTACCTTTAATGTCGTCGCTGTCAAGGCACCAGGCTTTGGAGATCGTCGCAAGGCCATGCTCGAAGATATTGCGATCCTCACAGGTGGTACAGTGATCACAGAAGACCTCGGCTTGGAATTGAAAGATGCTACGATCGAAGCCCTTGGTCAAGCAGCGAAAGTCACTGTTGACAAGGATAGCACGGTGATTGTTGAAGGGTCTGGTAACCCAGAAGCGATTGCCAACCGTGTTGCTGTCATCAAGTCTCAAATTGAAACCACTACATCTGAATTTGACCGTGAAAAACTTCAAGAACGCCTAGCCAAATTATCTGGTGGCGTTGCTGTGATCAAGGTCGGTGCTGCGACAGAAACAGAATTAAAAGAAATGAAACTTCGTATCGAAGATGCATTGAACGCTACTCGCGCAGCCGTCGAAGAAGGGATCGTTGCCGGAGGTGGTACAGCTCTTGTCAATGTCATCTCTGCAGTTGCAGCTCTTGAATTGGAAGGGGATGAAGCGACAGGACGCAATATCGTCCTTCGTGCTTTGGAAGAACCTGTTCGTCAAATTGCTCACAATGCTGGCTATGAAGGTTCCATCATTATTGACCGTTTGAAAAATGCAGAAGCTGGAACTGGCTTCAATGCAGCAACCGGTGAATGGGTGAATATGATTGATGCTGGTATCATCGACCCAGTCAAAGTAAGCCGTTCAGCCCTTCAAAACGCGGCTTCCGTTGCCAGCCTCATTTTGACAACCGAAGCAGTCGTAGCCAACAAACCAGAACCAGCTGCCCCAGCAGGACCAGCAATGGATCCAAGCATGATGGGTGGGATGATGTAACCTGATACCAATGATTGGTGCTAAAGCATCGAATCATTGGACGGTAGCCGCTATATTGCGGTCTACCTAATCATCTTACTAGCTCAAAGGGAGTGGAAGCATCTTTTCAATCTTCGCGATCAATCATAAGGTGAGCTGAATGACGCAGTAGCTGATTGTCCTCTCCCTTCGCTTCGTAACCTGATACATGATTGAGAATTTGCCTCTCATCATTTGACGCCAACCGCTATCAGGCGGTTTGGCTAATCGTCTGACTAGCTCAAGGGGAGGAAAGTAACGTTCCTCCCTTTTCACGTCGTAATCTGATACCAATGATTGGTGCTAGAGCACTGAATCATTTGAGGTCAGCTCTATCAGGTGGCTAGCTGTATCTTCTGGTATTATAGGATAATATTTTTATTTTAAATTTGTAACAAAAATGATAAATACTAGTTAAAGAGAACTTGTGTAGATGCTTGAAAATAAAGCGTTTGCGGTATTTTTTGGTGGAGAAGTATTTGCCAACAAATTGCAATACAAATTAACTGAATTTGTAACATTGTTAGTGTAAACTAATAAGGGTAGATCTTAGATCTGCATTGTTGCAAGGGGAGAACTTCCCACATACATGTCTATTGACAATAAAACTTGATCGTACTATCGCTGTCAGTAAAATGAGAGTTTGAACGTGGCGTAGATTATATCGACCTTTTTCATATTAAAAATATTTTTCAAATTCCCCTTGCGCAAGCTCTTCCGGATTCCTCCGGGAGAGTTTTTTCTTTGCAATAAAATGGTTCTTCTGTACTCGTCCTTCAAGTATTTGGATAGTTCTTGCTATTCTAAAGCTCTAATGGAGGGCTTTTTTATTACATGCTAATAAGAAAAATCAATGCCGTAGTTTTCCTTTAGATAGGTCGCCAACTCGGCTTTGTCTTCCTCTCTAAATCGACAGAGGCTAAGGGCGAGACGTAATTTCAAGGTGCTTGTATTGATGATGATGTTTGACTTAGAAATATCTTCTAGCTGGGTGACTTCTCTGAGGTTAAAATCTAAATAGCAAGCCTTGCTGTTGACATGATCAGGGTCGCTGACGTCCACTTCAACATACGATGCTCGCAACAATTCTTCTTTGGGAATGAAGATTTCTTTTGAGAAGAAGAGTCCGGGATAGACCTCAATACCTTCAAAGGTGAATTCAAAGGAGACTCTGCGGCTAGTCAGTCTTTTGATGCCTGCAATAGTTGCATAGATAGCAGCGAAAAAGAGAATGGTTGTAATCACAGTGAGAAGATTTAGTCGAGAAAAGTCGATCAATCCATGAGCGGGAGAAAAGAAAAA
The DNA here is from genome assembly GCA_046994005.1 of Streptococcus sp. Lineage (GTDB taxonomy): Bacteria > Bacillota > Bacilli > Lactobacillales > Streptococcaceae > Streptococcus. The sequence continues at coordinate 590 of JBKXCY010000064.1, read as the reverse complement.
TTGAAAGGATACACCCGCCGCAAAGATTAGATAACCGACACCAACAAATTTTGAATAATAGATTTTCATTTTGGACTCCTTACATTTTAAATGCTATGAAAACTCGGAATTTCAAGTACCCTTATCATAGCGGATTCGGTGAAGAGCTGTCAAATGTTTGGTAGGGTTCTTGTGATTAGATCATTTCAGGTTATGGTATACTAGATGGAAAGTGTGGCTAGGAGTGAAATGAAAAGCTGCTGTAGAAATCATAACCGGGTCAATGCTGGTAAGAAAGGAAGACAAATGGTAACACCCCTGATATTTATTATTTCTCTCGTCTTGCTTTTGCGTCGTTTTACAAGCAAACGTTCACGAAAGATCATTGGATTTTTATATGCTTCATTTGCAGTCTGGTTTGTTTATTCGATCCTTACTTATGGAAGCTACACCCTCCAGCCTGGTCAAAGTGTTCAATTGAGAGTTTATCCCAATACGGACCAGCTAGAATATAGGTCGGAACTCCAGTTTAAAAAATTTGATGATGCTAAGTTAAAATTGTCCGGTCGAAAAGGTTGGGGGATGAAAGATAGTCACATAGTCTATAATGT
>JBKXCY010000063.1:0-8190 GCA_046994005.1 Streptococcus sp. | reverse complement strand
ACACAGCACCAGGCACCGATTTGACTCTTGGTTTGCCGAAAAACCATGTTTGGGAATCTGCTGGAGCTATCAATGCCCAAGGCGAAGGCTTCTTGCCAAATATGCCGACAGAAGAGGTCTTCACAGCTCCTGACTTCCGTCGTGCAGAAGGCTATGTCACCTCTACAAAACCGCTTAGCTACAATGGAAACATCATCGAAGGCATCAAAGTGACCTTTGAAAATGGAGAAATTGTGGATATCACAGCTGAAAAAGGCGATCAAGTCATGAAAGATTTGGTCTTCAAAAACAAGGGAGCGCGTGCTTTGGGTGAATGTGCCCTCGTCCCAGACCCAAGCCCAATTTCCCAATCAGGCATTACCTTCTTTAATACTCTCTTTGATGAAAATGCCTCTAACCACTTGGCCATCGGGGCAGCCTATGCAACCAGCGTAGAAGGTGGCGCAGAGTTCACAGAAGAAGAACTCGAAGCAGCCGGCCTCAATCGCTCAGATGTCCACGTCGACTTCATGATCGGCTCAAGCCAAATGAATATCGACGGCATCCGAGAAGACGGCACCCGCGTCCCAGTCTTCCGTAACGGAGATTGGGCAATATAGGGAGCAGGACAGAAATCAGTAGACGCAATCTCGTAAAAAAAGTAAGGTAGTAGTGAATCATCACTACTATCTTACTTTTTGTCATTTGCTCTATTCTAATATCAAAAGGCCTTCTTTGATTTTAAATGGGTTGTTTGGGTTGATGCGGTCATAGAACATGATGCCGTTGGTGTGGTCGATTTCATGTTGAACGACGATGGAGTTGTAGCCTTTGAGTTTGATGCGTTTCTTTTCCCCATCTTTTGTGAAATACTCAACAGTCACGCGGGCATGGCGAACCACATAGCCTGGGACGTTGCGGTCTACAGAGAGGCAGCCTTCCCCGTCGCCAAGCGCAGCATCTTGAACAGAATGGGCAACAACCTTTGGATTGTACATGACTTCTTGAAGGCTATAGGCTTCTTTTGGTGGGTTGCCATCGACATCTTCTGGATTGGGAACCAAAACAGCGATGATTCGTTTAGAGATATCCAGCTGAGGGGCTGCGAGTCCCACTCCTCCACGGAGGCCAAGTTTTTCAGCCATAACAGGGTCTTGAGAATGGTGCAAGAATTGCATCATTTTTTCACCCAGGATAATTTCCTGATCAGACAAAGGGAAGGTCACGTCTTCCGCAATAGCTCGAAGTGTTGGATTTCCTTCGCGGATAATGTCATCCATATCAATCAAATGGGACGCTCTTGTAACTTTTTCAATTGCTTTCATCGTTTTACTCTCACTTTCTTTCTACCCTCCATGATAACACAAAAGAACCTAAAATTAAAGTTATCTGTCGACGGTTTCCGCATGTTTGATGGACAAATCATTCATCCTTTTTGCATCTAAAATCGTATAGATCCGTCCTTCTCTTTGGACTAAGCCCTCTTCGATCATCTGCTTGATGACACGGCTAAGGTGGCGGTAGCTGATCCCAAAACGCAGGGCCAGCTGATTCATCTTGGGATTGAGGGTCCCATTTTCATCGCAATGCTCCAGAAAATGCGTAGCGAGGCGTTCCTTGACTGAATAATGAAAGTTGGCAGGAGCTAAATAGTTGATCTGGTGCAATTTCTCAGCCAAGGTCTTGGCCGTAGAGCGCAAGAAGGTTGGATCAAGTAGAAGGCGCTTCTTAAAGTGCTGGGCTGGGAGCTGGACGACTAGCGAGTCTTGGTCTGCAATGACCGATGTGATACAGACCCGATCGAGCAGGAGCTCAATCTCTCCTAAGAGTCCAGGTTTTTCTTGGATTTCAAGGATGGTGTCGCTGCCGTTTTCAAGACTGTGGATAATCTTGAGTTGGCCTTTGAGAAAATAAGGAATGACATCTTGCTCAGAACCTTGGCGGCAGATATAATCTCCAGCCTGATAGAGAACGAGGTCCAGCTGGCTAAGACAGTCGCCTGGAAAGATCTGGTCCAATTGGTAGTCTGTGATGATATCCTTGAGTCTTGTAGATGGGGAAATTTTTTTCATCTTAATCTCCTAAAATAGGACAAATGTCCTGTTTTTCTATTTCTAAATTGATTATACTAGGATTCTATTGAAAATACTAGTTTGAATCTTTTCTAAAAAAATTAGTAAAGTCAAATGTTACCAGTAAAGTGTAGGAAATAAAAAAATGAAAAAAACAATGGAAAGAATCAGTCTCTTGAGCTTGTCGCTCATGCTGATCTCATCATTTTCAATTACAGCCGGTTTGCCAGCTATGAAGGCCTATTTTAGCCAATTCGGATATTCAGCAGGCCAGGTGGAACTCTTGGTTTCCCTGCCGGCCTTTGCGGTTGTGGTCATGCTCTTTTTAAATAGCCTGATCGAGCGATGGATGAGTGAGCGCCAGATGATTGTCGCAGGGCTCTTGCTCTTTTCAACTAGTGGCCTTGTGCCTTTGGTCGTGCAGGACTATCCTCTCATCTTTCTTAGTCGTTTGGTTTTTGGTTTGGGGACAGGAATGATCAATGCCAAGGCTATTTCGATTATCAGTGAGCGCTACTCAGGAAATGACAAGACTCGGATGCTGGGCTATCGGGGGTCTGCTGAAGTGGTGGGCTCTGCCATCTTGACTTTTATTGTTGGACAACTCTTACCCCTAGGCTGGCCAGCGATCTTTGCTGTATATGGAGGTGGTTACTTGATTTTACTCCTCTATATCCTTTTTGTCCCCTATCCTAAGGGGAAAAAACAGGCTAGCTTGAAGGAGAAAAAGAAAGGTTTCGCACGCCTTCGCTCCCCTCAATGGCGTTTTAGTCTGATGCTAGCTGTGATTGCTGGTATCATCATTTGTTTCAATTCCATCATTAGCCTGCGCGTGCCGGATATCATTGTTGACGCTCGTATGGGAACGGCGACAACAGCTGGAACAGTCCTAAGTCTGATGCAATTGACAGGGATTGTAGCGGGAGTGGGATTTGCTAGTTTGACACATGTTTTCAAAAAGAACTTGCTCATGATCATGTGCTTTGGTTTCGGTCTAGCTTTAGCCTTGATTGGCTTGTCTGGACAGCTGTGGAGCCTGGTTCTAGGAACCCTCTTGGCAGGATTTACCTACAGTACGGGAGTAACCAGTATCTTCTATCACTTATCTGAAAAAATCCCGACCAATCTCCTGAACCTTGCGACCTCGCTTGTCTTGATTGGCTGCAATCTTGGATCAGCTGTCTCTTCTTTCTTTATCCAGTTGGTGACGCCACTAGCTCCTTCCAATCATCTGCTCTTTGTCTTGATTGGTGCTTTGATGCTCCTAACAGGAGTCTTCGCCTCACAATTACTAGCACGAACGAAATGATTGAGAAATCATTTCGTTTTTTTAATTCAATTGATTGCGTCCTGTCACTAGCTCGTGTTATTATAGAAGGAGTGTGAAAAAAAAGAATAGTTTAAAGGAAAAATAATGAAAAGAATCATGGAAAAAGTGAGTATTCTCGCGCTTTCATTTATTTTGACGACCTCGTTTTCGATTTCGAGTGCGCAGTCGGCCATGTTTGCCTATTACAAGGGGATTCCTCACAGCATGATTGAGCTCTTGGTCTCGCTTCCTTCTGCAGGGATCATGGTTTCACTTATCTTCAATAAATGGATTGGGCGACTATTTTCAGAGCGTCAGATGATTGTGATAGGCCTAGTCGCTTACGCTCTATGTGGCTTTATTCCCTTAATCAGTCCAGCTTATCCGGTTGTCTTTTTGTCTCGGATTATTTTCGGGATGGCGGTTGGCTTGCTCAATGTTTCTGCCATTGCCATTATCAGTGAGCGCTATAAAGGAAAAGAACGTGTCCAAACCCTTGGCATTCGTGGTTCTGCAGAGGTTGTTGGGACGGCCGTTTTAACCTTTGGAGTCAGCCTCTTGATTCGCTTTGGCTGGCAGGCTGCCTTTCTCGTCTACGGTATCAGTATTCCTATCTTACTTTTGTATCTCTTATTTGTGCCATATGGATCTACGACGGAAGCAGTGGAGGAAAAACACCGGGATGTCAAGATGACGGGGGGACAATGGCGGACTACGCTCGGCTTAGCGGTCGTTGCGGCAGCTATCGTCTTGTCCAATGTCATGATCACCGTTCGGATTCCAAGTGTGGTAGAGCAAGTGGGGCATGGTACTGCCCAAACTGCTGGGATTATTTTAGCAGCCATGCAATTTGTTGGGATCTTGGCAGGTTTGGCCTTCTCGCCCTTGACCCATCTCTTCCGCGATCGTTTATTATTGGTTTCGGGTGTAGCTTTTGGTGTGGCCCAACTGTTGATCGGCGTCTCTCCAAATCTCTTGATTCTTGCCCTTGTAACCATCGCTTCTGGCTTCGCCTACAGTGTAGCTCTTACAACAGTTTACAATGTCTTATCAGATAAGATGCCAGCAGGGGTCTTGAGCCATGCAACATCCATTGCGGTTTTGGGATGTAGTACAGGTTCGATCGCAACGACCTTTGTCCTTAGTCTATTAGGGACTATCTCATCTGCTCCAGCCTTTATTTTTGGATTTTCTGGTATCCTCATGATCCTGATTTCCTTTTTTGGCCTTTGGATTGTGCGAAAGAGCGGGAAGTAATCATGCGGCTAGATAAATTTTTAGTGGATTGTGGCGTGGGGAGTAGGACCGAGGTCAAGCTGCTTCTCAAGCAAAAGAAAATCGCAGTGAATGGAAAAAAAGAGACAGCAGGGAAGCTACAGATTGATCCAGACAAGGATCAGGTGACCTTTATGGGGGAAAATCTGGTCCATGAAACCTTTGTGTATTATCTGCTTAATAAACCAGCTGGAGTCATCTCAGCGACTGAAGATGATCGCCACCAAACTGTGCTGGATCTATTGGATGAGACAGCCCGTCATAAGGAAGTCTTTCCTGTCGGGCGTCTAGATATCGATACCCATGGCTTGCTGCTTTTGACAAATAATGGCAAGCTCGCCCATGCCATGCTTTCGCCGAAGAAGCATGTGTCGAAGATCTACCGTGCCCAAGTGGCTGGGATCATGGATGAGGCAGATGTAGCCCGTTTTGAAGCAAGCATTGCCCTCAAAGACTTCACCACCTTGCCTGCGAGATTGCAGATCTTAGAGGTGAATGAGGCAAATGCCAGCTCCTACGTCGAAATCGAAATCGCTGAAGGAAAATTCCATCAGGTCAAGCGCATGGTCGCTGCCTGTGGCAAGGAAGTGGTGGATTTAGAGCGGATCTCTATGGGTCCTCTAACGCTAGATCCAACTCTTCAATTGGGAGAATGGCGGAGACTCCATCCTTCTGAACTCAAGTCCCTAGAGGTCTTCGGAGTTCCCTTATAATAAGCAAAAAACCAAGCAGTCTGAATCTTACAGACTGCTATTTTTTCTTTGTTTCAAAAAAATGTACTTAAAATACAAAAAGCATATATATTAGCTTGTCTTCTCAAAGTAAATCGATTATAATGAAAAAAGATAGGTTGTGTATAAAATCACAATATGTAGTGATAATTTTTCGACTCACATACCTTATCTAGTAAACGTAGAAAAAGGAGAAAAATCGTTTATGAAGAAGTGGCTCTATCCTGTTGTGACAACAGTTGCCCTATTTTTACTAGCGACTTTAGGATTTGCCAAACCAAATAGTATAGCTAAAGTCCATGCAGATACTATTAATAGTGTGGTCAAATCAGTAAAGATTTCTAACTCTTCGGGTGGATCTCTAACAGATCCACTCGGTGTTTGGGAGAGTTTTCAAGTTGAAGCAGACTTTGAGTTGCCGAATGGAAGCGTAAAAGCAGGGGATCAGACCGTTATCGAACTTGGAAATGATTTTAAAGTCTTTGAGATGGATACCATTGACCTGCTGGATCCAAGTGGTCAAAAGGTTGCGACAGCAACGGTAGATGCTCAAAGAAAAAAGATTACAGTGACCTACACAGACTATCCTGAAAGAATGGCCAATGTGACAGGAAAACTGCGTTTCTTTGCGCGTATAGACCACCAAGTCGTTCAAGGACAAAAGACGCTTGATTTTACTCTTTCCATTAATGGTGTTCCTGAGTCGTTTGGGAAAATTGATTACAAAGGGGTCAATCCTGGTGAGAATCCTCCTACTCCAGAAGTCTTTAGCAAATGGGGTTGGACCAACTCAGATGATAAATTAAAATTGACCTACACCTTGAACATCAATCAAGGCCACACAGCCCTTCATAATATTGACATTAAAGACCAATTGGCCTTTACAGATGGAAAGATCAAGGCAGATTCTGTCAATATCCATACAGGAACTTGGAAGGTCAGTGACGAAGATGGGGCTTATCATTTGCGGGATACCACAAATGTCACGAAGAATTATTTCCCGGTTGTCGGCGCTGACGGTCGTTCTCTAACGGTTCATATTGGAGATCTAGCTCCTGAACAAGGGATGACGATTCGCTATGATGTCTATTTGGACAAGGTCCCAGCCATCAATACATCCTACAAAAACAATGCTAGCATGACAGCTACAGAAATCAAGGAACAAAATAAGGTAGCAGACGTTCTGTATCAGTTCTTTGATGGACACTTCAATGGTGAGAAATACTCCTTCACGATTCACAAAAAAGGTGAAAATGGTCAAGCGCTTGCCGGTGCCGTCTTTGCTGTGACAGCAGATGATACTGGTGAGCAAGTGGGAACTATTACGACAGATGAGAATGGTGTTGGCACCATTACGGGCTTGATTAAACAAGCTTATACGGTTCAAGAAATTCAAGCTCCAACAGGCTATGTTCTCTCAGAAGAGCCTATCAAGATCAGCAAGGATGATTTTGGGAATGACCTTGCGATTTCTCGTGATGTTGTGAACAAAAAAGAAAAAACAAGCGTTGCTGGTCAAAAGACATGGAATGACAATGACGACCAAGATGGCAAGCGTCCATCAAAAATCACAGTCAATCTCCTAGCAAATGGTGTCAAAGTTGCTTCTAAAGAAGTGAAACCAGATGCTACGGGAACTTGGGCCTATCATTTTGATAATCTCGATGTGGTCGATGATGCTGGAAATGTCATTGCTTACACTGTTTCAGAAGAACCTGTTGAAGGCTATGAAGCGACTATTGAAGGAAGCAATATTACCAACAGTCGGACACCAGAAGTTGTTGAGATTCCAGTAACGAAAGTTTGGAAAGACAATGACAACCAAGATGGCGTTCGTCCTGACAAGGTCACTGTTCGTCTCCTTGCAGATGGTCAAGAAGTAGCTAGCCAAGAGCTAAGTGCAGCGACTGATTGGAAGACAGTCTTTACCAATCTTCCAAAATACAATCACGGTAAACAAATTGTCTACACAGTCACAGAAGACACAGTAGCCAATTACTCTGCTGCAATTGATGGAACAACCATTACCAATAGCTTAAGCCAGGTAAAACCAGCGTCACTGTTACAAAACGTTGGGAAGACAACAATGACCAAGATGGCAAACGTCCAAACACCATTAAGGTACAGCTCTATGCGGATGGCAAAGCTCAAGGAAAAGAAGTGGAACTTTCTGCTAAAAATAACTGGACTCATACCTTTAGCAATTTGCCTCTAAAAGCGAAAGGCAAAGAGATTCAGTACCAAGTGAAAGAAGTTGGAACAGTCAAAGGCTATACTAGTACGATCGATGACAGTAACAAGGGAAATGTAGTGATCACCAATAGCCGCACACCAGAAGTAACGGAAGTAGCGGTTAAGAAGATCTGGGATGATGCAGACAATAAAGAAGGTCTTCGTCCTGAAAAAATCACAGTTCGACTCCTTGCGGATGGTCAAGAAGTGGCTGTAAAAGAAATCACAGCTACTGATAATTGGCAGGCAAGCTTCACGGATCTACCTGTATACAAGGAAGGCAAGAAGATTGCCTACACGATTACAGAGGATCCAGTAGCAGGTTATACAAGCAACATTGATGGTTTCACGGTAACCAATCGTCATACACCACCAACAACACCTCCTACCACACCACCAAGTACACCGCCAACGACTCCGCCTACAACCCCACCAACGACACCGCCAACAACACCTCCTACAACTCCACCGACGACCCCACCAACAACGCCGCCAACGACACCACCAACGACACCGCCAACAACACCGCCAACAACACCTCCTACAACTCCACCGACGACCCCACCAACAACGCCACCAAGTACACCGGAAA
>JBKXCY010000062.1:0-8449 GCA_046994005.1 Streptococcus sp. | reverse complement strand
GCTCGACAATCCAAAAATAATTGAGAGGCTAGGACTTTTGTCCCAGCCTCTTTTTCTGCAATTTTTTCGAATGGTATAAGTGAGGGGACTCCCTACACGAAATCATTGGAGGTTGCTATGAAGAAACGACACGAGTATGTATCGCCCACCTTGGATTTAATGGCGAAAAAGATTTTTAGTCTGCCGGATGTGACAGCCAAATTCATCCGCGAAGTCTTGGATCTGCCAGTAGAGTCCGTTGAGATTTTAGAAGGAGACAAGATCCATGAGCAGGGGTTTTTAGGAGATCTTCCTTTTGAAACATCTGTTGATGTGAGAGCAAGACTAGATAGTGGGCTTGAAGTCATCATTGAGATTCAAGTTTTGAAGCAAGAGTATTTCTTGAATCGTTTCCACTATTATTTAGCCAATCAACTGGTAGAAAATGTCCAACGCAAGCGAAAGAAAGGGGCGACCCATTCTATGTACCAGGAGCTGGAGCCGGTCTATGGGATCGCTATCCTGGAGCGAAGTATTTTTCCTCATTTAGATTCACCTGTCAATGTCTATGAAATGCGCCATACAGTAGATGGGACACCTCTTTATAGTTCTCGCAAGAATGGGGTAGCTCATAATATGTTAAAGGTTGCCTTTTTAGAGTTGGATAAGTATAATGAAAGTAGAGATACGGAGTTGAATGCTCACTGGAGACAATGGCTTGAATTTTTTGGCAATCGCCCATTCAGTCATCAACCAGATCAAGTGATCGAGCAGGCAGAATCACTCCTGATCCCATCAAATTGGACAAGGGAGGAAAAAGAAATGATTGATGAACGGATTCGTATCAGAGAAAATTGGGAAATGAGCATGGATACCTTTCGGAAAGAACAACTGGAAGCTGGTTTTCAGAAAGGGTTGGAAAAAGGTCTTGAACAAGGACTTGAACAAGGTCTCGAACAAGGTCTCGAGCGTGGTATCGAACAGGGATTGGAACAAGGCAGACAAGAAGGCATGGAACTGGGGATTCAAGCTGGTCAGCAGTCTCTAATTCAGAAACTGGCTTTGAAGGAGATGAGTATCGAGATGATTGCTGAAATGACAGATTTATCCTGCGAATCCATCAAAAAAATGTTGGCTACTGATTCGTCTGACGAGGAGTAGTAGCGCGAACAGAATTTTGGGATTGAGAATTGCCTTGCTTATAAAAAAGTAGTTCTAAAATGGATTGTAAAGATCGTCTGGGGGTCGTTTTTATTGGATGTTGATCCTCTACAGATTTATACGGTTGTGATTTATTGAAGGTTGATCCTCTACAGATTTATACGGTTGTGATTTATTGAAGGTTGGAGACTTTTGTCCAACCTTTTTTCTCATTCCTCTTGGCCCATCCTTAGTGAAATGGAATAAAAGTTTAAAATATCCGAGTTGTAACACCTGATATTACATTATGATCGTGTATAATAGCTATTGTAACAAAAAATCTTACAACAGAAAGAGGAAACAACTATGAAAAACATTTTATTTATCGTCGGATCTCTTCGTCAAGGATCTTTTAACCACCAAATGGCTAAGAAAGCAGAAAGCCTTCTGGAAGGAAAAGCAACGGTGACTTACTTGGACTACAAGGACATTCCAATGATGAACCAAGATTTGGAAACACCAACCTTGCCTGCTGTGCAGGCAGCGCGTGATGCAGTTCTTGCTGCGGATGCCATCTGGATCTTCTCGCCAGTCTATAACTTTGCTATTCCAGGTGTAGTGAAAAACTTGATCGACTGGCTTAGCCGTGCCCTTGACCTGTCAGAAACTCGTGGTCCATCTGCCCTTCAAGATAAGATCGTAACGGTTTCTTCAGTTGCCAATGCCGGACACGAACCAATGTTTGCGGCATACCAAGCGCTTTTGCCATTCGTTCGAACTCAAGTAGTTGGAGAGTTCACTGGAACAACCGTAAACCCAGAAGCCTGGGGAACAGGTGAATTAATCTTGACGGACGAAGCAGTGGAAGGACTGAAAAAACAAGCACAAGATCTATTAGAAGCATAAGAAAAAGCTGAGACAAAATTCTCAGCTTTTTTAGATACTAAAGAGTTGTCCGAAGAAGTAAGTCACACCCATGGTGAGAAGTCCAATGATGAGATTGCGAAGCATGGCTGGCTTGGTTGGTGCTTTTCCCAGTTTTGCACTGGTATAGCCAGTGAAGATCAAGGATAGTCCAACAACGAAGACCGTCACCGGAATGCGATAGGCAGCTGGAAAGAGGATGATAGAGAGCATTGGAGGAAGGGAACCAACCGAAAAAGCAAGGAAGCTAGATGCAGCAGCATGCCAAGGATTGGTAAACTCCTCATATTCGATACCATATTTCTCTTCGACCAGGGCTTTGAGTGGATGTTTCAGAAAGGCCCGTTCTGTCAAAATCTTTGCGGAAGTTTCGCATTCTCCATTTTGAAGATAAGCGTGGTAGAGGGATTCTCTCGCTAACTTTGGATCGCGATCCAACAAGGCTTGTTCGCGGTTCACAGCAGCTTCTTCCGTGTCTTTTTGTGTGGAAACAGAGACATACTCACCGCCCGCCATCGAAAAGGCACCTGCCAGAATCGCCGATAAGCCAGATAGGAAAATGATCCAGATGTTTGGTGTGGCACTGGCCACCCCAATCACCACCCCAGCAATAGAAATAATCCCATCATTTGCCCCGAGAACCGCGGCTCTCAAGATATTCAATCGGTCGTTAAATGATTCATCTACTCCATGTTTTATTTCAGTCATACAATGTCTCCTTTATCTTATTTAGAATGATTATAAATAAAATACAAAAAGAAAGCAAGGATTTTAACTCAAATGATAAAAGTTCGACAATTTAATGAAGTTTAAGTTATAATCTTTGGCATTGCAAGCAAAAAAGAAAGAATAGGGCATACGCCTATTCTAGCAAGGTTTATTTAGCGGAAGTGACTTTACCTTTGAGGATACTGATGGCATTGTCACACGGGTCAGAAAAGGATAACAAAAAAACAGCAAATTGCTGTTTTCTGATGAGAAAAATTAATTCGTATCTTGTTCTTTCCCAACAACCCAAAATAAGAGAAGGAGTTGGAAGATGCCCAAGGCAAATAAGACCATAAAACCGTTGCGACTTCCTTTAGCAGTGGCTTGGGTGAAGTCCATCTTTTGATTAGCTTGGCTCATGGCAACGATCAGTGAAGCCAGGGTTGTTCCGACAGCGCCTGCAAATTGTTGCAGAGTGTTAAAGATCGCGTTCGCATCGGGTTGCTCTTCCAGAGAAAGTTGTTTTTGTCCGTTGGTCATGATATTGCCAAAGGCCAGTCCCATACCGGTCATGAAGATCATGTAAAAGATGAGAATCAAGCCATTTGTCAGCTTCAGGGCAAAAAGGGTGAAGTGGAAATGGGCTAGAAGGATTAAAGCAGCTCCAAGGAGAATCGGTTTGCGAGCGCCCAACTTATCTAGAATGAGACCAGAGAAGGGAGCAAAACCTGCTCCAATGATGGCTCCTGGAAGCAACATCAAGGCTGCAAGCGTGGTGCTCGAGTGGTTGACCAATTGGACATAATTGGGCAAGAGGAAACTCATGGCCAGAGAACCTAATTGGAAGGTGAAAAAGGCAAGAACATGGCCAGTGAGGAGATGGTTCTTTAAGATGGCAAGGTTGATAATGGGAGTCTCTAACTGATTGGACCGCCAGACTAAGAGAACCAGTCCCAAAAAACCAATCACCAGCCAACCAAGGACAGAAAAACTAAAGAAAGCATGATCAGAAAGACCGTGAATCCCTAAAATCAAGCCTAAAAATGAAGCAATAATGGCGAGAAGGCTCATGATATCAAGCGTTTCTCGCTTGACTGTACTGATTTGCTCAATGGAGCGAAGCCCTGCAACCAGTGAAGCCAAAAGGATCGGGAATTGCACTAAAAAGATGGACCGCCAACCGAAGTTAGCCGTCAAGAGACCACCGACAGTAGGTCCAATGGCGGGAGCGATGGCTGTAATCAGGGTCCCCACTCCCATCATGAGACCGATCTTGCGTTTTGGGACCTGCTCTAAAATGATATTAAACATCAGAGGAAGAGCAAAACCAACCCCCATTCCTTGAACCAATCGACCCAAAACCACAAAGCCAAAACTTGGAGCTAGGAAGTCAATGAGAACACCTAAAACAGATAGGAGATTTCCAACTAAAAAGATGGACTTCATTTTAAAAGAGCGCTTGAGGTAGGCAGATAAGGGGACTACACAGGCAACCACTAGAAGATAGATGCTGGTGACCCACTGGACGGTTGCGGTATTGATCTCAAATTCCTTCATCAATATTGGGAAGGTAATATTCATGGCAGTTTCTCCAGCCACCCCGCAAAAGGAAAGGATCCCTGTTGCAAAAATAGCATATAGGACCTTGGCTGAAATTTTTTCTTGTGACATCGGTGTCTGATTCCTCCTAAATCTTCCTAAAGATATGGACTATGGTATAAAAATCATGGTTACGATCTGATTTTCCGTCAGCTCCAATCGCTATGAGCATAGCAAGACCAACGGTAACCTGATCCATCGTTTTGTTAGCTAACAAATAGTATAGAGGAAATGAAGACCCCTGTCAAAGAATTTTTGAAAAATTGTGAAAATTTTAAAAGTGTTCTCAACTGATGACGTCTCTCCAAACGAAAGGATATGCTCGCCACTATGGTATAATAAGAAGAAAGTAAGCAATGTGAATAAGTCAATCAACTCGAACAGGAGGCCCCATGACCAAGTATTTAGTCCAGAAGTTTTTCTGGTTACGAGAAAAAAGTTTGATTCAAATTTCCCAGAAAACCCTGGTTTCCTTATTTCCTTTTTTCCTATTTTCAGGGATCATTCGGGTGATCGCGCTATCGGTCTTCTCCGATCGAGGCTATATCCATCAGCTCTTTTCGATGGATAGCTGGTTGCCGTGGGATCAAGCTATTAGTCAAGTCCTTATCAATTTTTCCAATTTTTTAGGAGGTCTAGCAGGACCTTTAGCGACTTACTTCGCTGGGAAATATACAGCTGGGCATTACGGTCGAAGTACGGGGACAGCCGGCGTGACTGCTCTTTTGGTCAGCTTGATTGTAGGGTCTCAGGAATTGTTGGTGGGACCACTCCATGATGGGCAACTGACACGCATTAACTTACCTGCGACGACCAATATCCTCTTAGCCATTGTTTTAGGCTATCTTATCGGACAGATCTTTCGGCTATCTAAAGCCAGTGACGATCAGATTGTGGACAAAGACTTCATCTATCAACCCAAGACGGTGCGTCCCATTTTCTTATCCTTAGTTCTAGGGGTCAGCCTAAATCTTCTTTTGGTTCTTGGGAACCAATTTAATATTTTTCAGACTATCCGACAGTTCTTGGCTTCTCTAACGGTAAGCAGTCATCATCTCTTGTCCACCTTTAGCATGGGTCTTTTTAGTAGCCTATCTGCTTGGTTTGGTAATAGTCAAGCCTTTGCCTTGAACTCAATTGCGGATGATAACTTTGCTTTGGAAAATCTCACCTACGCTGTGACGCATCATACAACGACAGGCATTCCTCATCTCTATACCTTGACCAATTTGTACCGCAGTTTTGGTCTGGTAGGTGGAATTGGTGCAGTTCTAGCCTTATTGGTAGCGATCCTGCTGGTTTCGCGAAGTCAAAAGGACAAGAAAGTCAGCCTTCTCAGTCTGTTTCCAAGTCTCTTTAACAATGGGGCTTCTTTCATGGTAGGGATACCGGTCCTTCTCAACCTCCTATATGTGATTCCCTTCTTATTGATCCCCTTGGTGAATATGGCGATAGCAGCTCTAGCTTTGTGCTTCAAGCTGATGCCTGCAGCCGTCTATCCGGTGCCAGATGGGACTCCTAGCCTTCTCTATGCTTTTATTGGAACCGGAGGAAGTTTGAGGGCCTTAGCTGTCAGTATCCTTTGTTTTGCCATCGATGTGCTCCTTTATCTACCATTTGTCCGTATGGGAAATCGTATCCGAAAAGATTTAAAAGTGAAAGGAGAAAGCGATGAAACAATCTAAAAAAACAGCAATCGTCCTTACTTTGGTCAGTCTTTTCTTAATCGCTTTAGCCATTCCTTCTTATAGCTGGACTCGGACCAATGTTTCAAAAATTGAGAAATTTTATAATTCAAAATTGTCTCCCATCATCATGATCCCGGGAAGCTCTGCGACAGAGAACCGCTTTGATGGCTTGGTGACCAAGCTCAACCAAGACCGCCAAGGAACCAAACACAGTCTACTTAAGGTTAAGGTTTGGAATGATGGGCATATCACCTATAGTGGTAGTATTGATGCCAAGGACAATGAACCAGTAATTGTGGTTGGTTTTGAAAACAACAAAGATGGCTATAGCAACATTAAAAAGCAAGCCAAACTATTTAATCAAGCCTTCGAAGCCCTTCAAGCCAAATATAATTTTAATAATTTTAAGGGCTTGGGTCATTCCAACGGTGGCTTGATTTATACAGCCTTTATTGAAAATTATCTAGGGGATTATGATGTGGATCTCAAGACCCTCATGACCATCGGAACTCCCTACAATTTCACGGAGACCAATATCAATAATAAATCTGAGATGTTGGCCGATTTTATCAAGGGAAAAGAAGCCATCCCCACAACCCTTCATATGTATTCAGTAGCAGGGACCATTACCTATGATTCAGATGAGTTGGTCCCGGACGCCAGTGTTTCCGCTGGGAAATATATCTACCAAAACCAAGCAGCCAGCTATACGGAGATTACGGTGACGGGGGAAGATGCCCAGCACTCGGACCTTCCAACCAATGATGAGGTGGTTGCCTTGGTGAAAGAGCATATTGAAAGTCAAACGGATCGTAGAACCAAACCAAATAAAGAAAACTAAGTGTGAAGAAGGGATTCCTTCCTCACTCTTTTTTTAGTATAATAAAGTTCAGTATGAAAACACGGGAGACTAAAGGAGATCAGATGAAAAGAAAACAATGGATGCAGTTAGGCTTAGTGGCTTCAAGTATGGTCATGTTAACAGGATGTTACCAGAGATACCAGCGCCAGTCCAGTCCCAAAAAAGAGGCTGCAACAAGCCAGACAAGCACTAAAAAACAGACGAAAAAAGCAGATAACAAACAATTATACCAGTCTGTTTTTTCAGACTACCAAAAGATTTTTGCCGCTTCAAAAGATTTAGATGCCATTTCCAAATTGAATGATGCATTAGCTAAAGAAGATCGGATGATCAATAGCTGGGTGATCGAGACCGTGATCAATCAGCCAGAAGCCGTTCGCTATGCCTTTAAGGACTTAAATAACGATGGGGTAGATGAGATGATCATCGCCAATCAGCAGACCGATGGAAGCTACTTTGTGACAGGAGTCTATTACCTCAAGGAGCAAAAACCGACTCTGCTAGCTGAAGGTTTCGTCGCTGGACACGGTGGAGCGCGCAATGCGACGACCCTCTATCAGGGAGGAGAAGTCTTAGAAGTCAGCTGGATGTCAGGAACTGGCCGTGGGGTAGCTGTGCTCTCACGAATAGAAAAGACGCCTCAAGCCGCGACCAAAGTCCAGGAAGAAGAAGTCCAAGTACCTGGTTCAGATCTGAATAGCCTCTTTGGAAAATCGGATGAGGGAAAATTGGATCTCAAGAGTTTCGATTGGCAAACTTTTGACAGCACACCATCAGCGGGAAATAGCCAAAGCCAGGAAAAAACGCCTTGGAATGCTGAAAAATCAGCAAAATTAGCAGAATTTATGAAGACCTGGGGCGAAAAGATGGGCCAACCCAACTATCAAAAAGGCATCGCTGGCGGTGATGTAGGACCAGACAACCTCTATACTCTAGAGGAAAATAGTAAGATGGATGCCATTTATACAGATACCGGTCAGGGAAATGCAAAATACCGCATCGTGGAACGCTATAGCAATTGGGACAAGTATCCAGATGTGCATAGTTATTTCTTTGCTATTACAGATACAGGAGAAGGCATTGTCTTTCATTCTCCAACGACCAATGGTGGAAAAATGTATCTAAAACCAACGGATAACAAGGAACTTCAAGAAGAGTTCAATCAATTACTTCATCAATGAAAAAAAGAAACAGGAGCGAAATCTTGTTTCATGCATTTTGTGCACTTTTGCAGTTAAAAGGCAAATAAATACGTTAGAAACTTCCTTTAATACCTCAATGCAGTTCTTTAACCGATCAGCTACGGGCTTATTCAGTTATTTCAATCATTCATTAAAGATTGGACGTTTTGTCTAATCTTTTATTTTATTCGCGGAATGAATAAAAATATATTTTCTGGTTTTTGTGAATCGGACGGCAAAATATGTTAAGAGTTAGTGATAAAAGCTGGTATAAAAAGGATTGAGTACATAAAATATTTGACAATAAAAAGATTTCATTTTAAAATATAATTAATCAATATCTATAGGAGAAAAAATTATGAAAAAAC
>JBKXCY010000061.1:0-8561 GCA_046994005.1 Streptococcus sp. | reverse complement strand
GGCTGCTCTGCGTGAGTTGGAAGAAGAAATTGGCTATACAGCGGATCTAGAGTTATTGTATGATTTTTATTCTGCCATTGGATTTTGTAATGAGCGGATCAAACTTTATGGTGCGACCAACTTGAAAAAGGTGGAAAATCCTCGTCCGCAAGATGCAGATGAGACCTTGGAACTCTTAGAAGTGACTTTGACGGAAGCAAAAGATTTGATCCAGTCTGGCGAAATCTGTGATGCCAAGACGATTATGGCGATCCAATACTGGGAATTAACCAATAAATAGAGGAGGATCCGATGGGAAAACCTTTATTAACTGATGAAATGATCGAGCGGGCACGACGTGGTGAGGATGTCATAGGTCCAAGAATGGTCGATGAGGAAGAGACAAAAATCATTCGGACAGACCATAGAGGATTTGGTTATGAACGTCCCGTGAGAGAAAAACGCATGGAACGCCCAAGGGCCAGTTATTCGCAAGATACCTTGCAGATCCAAGTGGAACCAACAGTCACAAAGAGTCGTCGCATTGAAGAGCAAAAAGAAAGTGTGCTTCAATCCAAACTCAATACCATTTTGTTTTGGATTATTGCGCTCCTCATCGTCTTGATTCTGGCTATTTGGCTATTGTAAGGTCGTCACAAGGAGAAAACGAATATGAAAATTGGAATTATCGCAGCCATGCCACAGGAGTTGAAGATCCTGGTTGAAGCCCTTGAAAATGGGGAAAAGCATCTGCGTCTTGGGAAGATCTACTATACGGGATCGATTGGTCGCCATGAAGTGGTTCTGGTGGAAAGTGGCATCGGGAAAGTCATGTCTGCTATGAGTGTAGCGGTCCTATCCAATGATTTTAAAGTGGAAGCCATTATCAATACGGGTTCTGCAGGTGCCGTTGCACCTGGAATGGCTGTTGGGGATATCGTCCTTGCGGACAAATTGGCCTATCACGATGTGGATGTGACGGCTTTTGGTTACAAGTATGGTCAGATGGCAGGCCAACCACTTTACTTTGAATCTAGCCGTTATTTCGTATCAGAAATGAAAAAAGTTCTGGAAGAAGAAGCTGCAACCACACATGTCGGCCTGATTGCAACTGGGGATAGCTTTATCGCGAGCGAAGAAAAGGTCGCTGCGATTCGGGAGCAGTTCCCAGAAGTATTGGCAGTTGAGATGGAGGGGGCAGCTATTGCCCAAGCGGCGCACGCAGCTGGACGTCCCTTCATGGTCATTCGCGCCATGAGCGATACAGCAGATCACGCAGCCAATATCTCATTTGATGAATTTATCGTGGAGGCTGGCGAACGATCAGCGCAAACTTTGATTAGGTTCTTAAAGAGATTGGTGTAAAAAAACAATAGATAGAAGTGGGATTAGATGAATTTTTTTACAATTCATTCTGTCCCGCTTTTTTGAAGCCGATTCTTTTAGAAATAGGGAACTTTCATGCTATAATAAGGACTAGTAACAAAGGAGAAGTTATGGTGTTATCAAAGAAACGGGCGCGCCATGTGATTGAAGAAATTATCGCCCTTTTTCCAGATGCTAAACCGAGTCTGGATTTTCGTAATCATTTTGAATTATTAGTGGCCGTCATGCTCTCTGCTCAGACGACTGATGCGGCTGTTAATAAAGTGACACCAGGTTTGTTTGCGGCGTTTCCAACCCCACAAGCCATGGCAGCAGCCAGTGAAGCAGCTATCGCCAAGTATATTTCTAAATTAGGCCTCTATCGCAATAAGGCCAAATTTCTCAAAAAATGTGCCCAACAACTGCTAGACAACTTTGATGGGCAAGTCCCTCAGACCCGTGAAGAGTTAGAGAGCCTTTCAGGAGTAGGACGCAAGACGGCTAATGTAGTATTGAGTGTAGGCTTTGGAATTCCAGCCTTTGCTGTCGACACCCATGTGGAACGGATCTGCAAGCACCATGACATTGTCAAGAAATCAGCGACTCCCTTGGAAGTTGAAAAGCGGGTTATGGATGTTCTGCCCAAAAACGAATGGCTAGCGGCCCATCAAGCCATGATCTATTTTGGTCGGGCCATCTGCCACCCCAAAAATCCAGAGTGCGATCAGTACCCACAACTCTATCAGTTTGATTAGGAATCAGTTCCTCTGTTCAAAAGAGCAGAGGTTCTTTTTTGTACTAAAACGCATATTTATTAAAAGGATTGAAAAGTGAGAATTTGAAAATTTGTGATGTAAGGTATCTAGACTCGTCTATCTAGCTTCTTTGAGATCGATTTCAGGATGCTTTTCCTAGACATCTTATTATATTCATTCATAAAAAACGAACATTTTCTAAAATTATTTGGTTTTTTTTAAGAAATAGTGTATAATGATAAAAAATCTAACATAAGGAGATCGTGATGAAAGCAAAAAAAATGTTAGCTCTTGCAGGAGTTTCTATTGCAGGTGCTTTTCTCTTAGCAGCATGTGGCGGTGGTAGTAGTAAACAAGCAACCTACTCGTTTGTTTATTCGGCTGATCCAAATACCTTGGATTACATTACAGCGACTCGTACAACAACTTCAGATATCACTAGTAACCTGGTGGATGGTCTTCTTGAAAATGACCAATACGGGAACTTTGTGCCAAGTCTAGCAGAAGATTGGACTGTCTCTGAAGATGGATTAACCTATACCTACAAACTTCGTAAAGATGCCAAATGGTATACCAGCGAAGGAGAAGAGTATGGTAAAGTAACGGCTCAAGACTTCGTTACAGGGATCAAACATGCCGTTGCAGCAAAATCAGAAGGTCTCTTCTTGATCCAAAATTCAATCAAAGGTTTGGATGCTTACGTCAAAGGGGAAACCAAGGACTTTAATACGGTTGGAGTGAAAGCTTTAGATGACCACACCATCCAATATACCTTGGTCCGTCCTGAAAGCTTCTGGAACTCTAAGACAACCTCAGGTGTTCTTTTCCCTGTCAATGCAGATTTCTTGAAATCACAAGGAAAAGATTTTGGTTCCTTGAAACCTAGTAGCATCTTGTACAATGGTCCTTACTACTTGAAATCATTAACTTCTAAATCTGAAATCGAGTTGGTGAAGAACAAAGGCTATTACGATGCTAAAAATGTTCACATTGACAATGTTAAATTGACCTTCAATGATGGATCAAACCCAGATTCAATTATCAAAGGCTTTGAAAAAGGTCAATACTCCTTTGCGGGTGTAATGCCAAACAGCTCGACTTATAAGAATGTGAAGAAGAACTTTGGCAACAATATCGTCTATGGCTTGCAATTGGGAACTTCTTACTATCTTGGTTTTAACTTGGATCGTCAAAAGTATGATCACACCGCTAAAACAACAGATGAGCAAAAAGCTTCTACCAAGAAAGCAATCTTGAACAAGGATTTCCGTCAAGCAGTGAACTTTGGATTTGACCGTAAATCGTATGCAGCGCAAGTTTCAGGTTCAGATGCTGCTGAGAAGACTCTTCGTAGCACTTTGGTGCCACCAACTTATGTCCAAGTCAATGGAGAAGATTTTGGTAAAGTTGTAGAAAAACAATTGGTTACTTATGGTGATCAATGGAAGGGTGTGAATTTGGACGATGGCCAAACAAGCCTCTACAATCCAGAAAAAGCTAAAGCTTCATTTGCCAAAGCAAAAGCTGAATTGCAAAAACAAGGGGTTCAATTCCCAATTCATTTGGACTATATTGTCAGCCAAGTGGACAGCAGCATGGTCCAACAAGCTAGCTCTTTCAAACAGTCTGTAGAGTCAACCCTTGGTGCAGATAATGTCGTTGTGGACCTTCAAAAGGTATCGGATGACGATTTCCAAAATATCACCTACTTCAGTGATACAGCTGCTGCGAGAGATTACGATATCTCAGGCGGTGGTTGGGCCCCTGACTACCAAGATCCATCGACTTACCTTGAAAGTATCAGCCCAGTCAATGGTTCAGTTTCATACTATCTTGGTATTGATGCAGGATCAAATAACCCAGCTATTGCAACAGTTGGCTTGGATCAGTACGCGAATATGTTAAAAGATGCTGATGCTGAATTGTTGGATCAAGCAAAACGCTACGAAAAATATGCAGCAGCCCAAGCTTGGTTGACAGATAGTTCCATTACGCTTCCAACCGTTTCAAATGGTGGAGCTCCAATGCTTCAACGGACAGTACCATATAGCCATGCTTCTTCATGGGTTGGTACAAAAGGAACAGGAAGTAACTACAAATATCTGAAATTGACCGATGATGTAGTGACCACAAAAGAATTTGACAAGGCCAAGGAAACTTGGATGAAAGAAAAAGCCAAATCCAATAAAAAAGCCCAAGAAGATCTTAAAGATCATATCGAAAAGAAAAAATAAAAAAACCATCATTGTTCCATCAATGAAGATAAAAAAGTCGGAGCCGTCATGTGAGGGCTCCGGTTTTTTTGAAATTATCCTTAGTTAGGAACAAACTTTTAAATAAGAGGTTTTTCCTGTATAATAAAAGAATTAATGTTTATTATAGAGGTGTACCATGATAGTAGGAATAGATTTAGGGACAACAAATTCATTGGCTGGTATTTTTCGAAATGGGAAAGTTGAGTTGGTTCCAAATGTTTTTGGTGATTACCTAACCCCTTCTGTAGTCGGATTAGACGACGACGGAGAACTGATCGTTGGTAAACTAGCTAAGGAACGTCTTGTGACGAAGCCGGATCTAACTGTTTCACAATTCAAACGTTTTATGGGAAGCAAACATCCTATCCAGCTGGGAGAGCGAACCTATCAAGCAGAAGAATTGAGTTCCTTTATCATTCGTAAGTTGATTGAGGATACAGAACGCTATACAGGCGAAAAGGTAGAAGAAATTATTGTCAGTGTTCCAGCTTACTTTAATGATGCCCAGCGCTATGCAACTAAATTAGCTGGACAATATGCAGGTGTTAAAATCGATCGCATCATTAATGAACCTTCCGCTGCTTCATTGGCCCAAAAAATGAACAACGAAATGGAAGACCAAGCCTTTATTGTTGTCGACTTTGGGGGTGGAACCTTAGATATTTCTGTTGTCGAATCTTTTGACAATATTGTAGAAATTCTTGCAATTGCAGGGGATAATCGACTAGGTGGAGAAGATTATACTGCAGCAATTGCCCAAGAATTTTTGTTAGTTAATGATTTAAACAAGGACTTTATCTCAAATGAGTTCTATTATAAAGTGCTGGTCGAATCTGAAAAGGCGAAACTTACGTTAAATTCCCAGGATGAAGTGCAATTATCAGTAGCAGATCAGGACACTCAATATGACATGACTCTTAGCTATAAGCGATTTTATGAAATTAGTCAACCCTTGCTAGCACGAGTAAAAGCAGTTCTAGATCGAGCTCTTTTTGATGCGAATCATTCTCATGTGCATGCGGACGATTTTGTCTTGGTCGGAGGGACCTCTAAGCTCCGTTTGGTGCAAGAATTTTTATCTTTTTGTATTGGACAAGCTGTGACCACTACTGATGACCCGGATTTGATGATTGCTAAAGGTTGTGCATTAGTGGCTGGTATTAAGGAACGTCAAGGAGAAGTCCGTGATCTCTTGTTGTCAGATATTTGTCCATTTTCTTTGGGAGTCGAAGTTGTTGGGGATAAATACTCACCGATTATCGAACGGAATTCAAGTCTTCCTTCTTCTCGTGTAGAACGCTACTATGCACAAAGCCTTGGGCAGACCCAACTTCGATTTAATATCTATCAAGGTGAGCGGATGAGAGCATCAGAAAATTTGTTGCTTGGAAGCTTAGTGGTTGATGTTCCTGAAAATTACCAAGATTATGAAGCAGCAGATGTCCGTTTTACATATGATTTAAATGGAATTTTAGATGTCGAGGTGACAGTTCTTTCTACAGGTCAAGTTTGTAGTAAAATCATTTTGCAAGATAGTATCAATCTGTCTGAGGAGGAAATTGCTAAGAAAAAAGCTGAGTTGGAAAAATATAAGATCAATGTACAAGAAACTGAGGTTTATCGCTACCTTATAGAACGAGCAGATCGTTTGTATAGTATGATTTTGGGCGTAGAACGGGAGAATTTGATGGAGAGAACCCGCTTCTTTGAGCAAGAAGTTGCAAAAGCGTCACTGCCACATCTACCAAAGCTCTATGATGAATTTTCAGCTTATTTAGATCGGTTGGAAAGAGGCGATAGAGCCTATTACGAAAGATAAAGGAATGACATGAATATTTGGGACATATTAGGAATTGAACCGACTAATAATGTAAAAGAGATTCGAAAGCGTTATGCAGAATTGGTCAAGGAGTACCATCCTGAGGAGCATCCAGAAGAATACCAACAAATTATGGAAGCTTATCAGCTTGCCATGGCCTATGCGAGAAAATCAAAAGTATCGAGCTCTTCTGAAGAAGTGACTGAAAAGCCAGGAAAGAAGGATACCAGATTTGAAAAAGAAGGTGTTTTACCTTTTGACAAGCTTGCTGCATCTAAACCATTTCAAACGAAAGCGGAAGATCAGAGTGAGCTAGCCAGCTCATTAGACTTTTCTTCGCTCTTTTTTGAAAGTCAAGAGGAGCAAGAGGAATTTTCAGAAGCATCATCAGCCTCGGAACTTGATTTTAATGCATATAAACAGTTTGATCGATCAGTCATAGAGGAAGAACTAGAGGAATTGCTTCAACTGAATGTGTCTGACCTCGAACTTTTACGGGAATGGAAAGAGTTTTTCAACCGTTATCGATCCTTACCTTATCTCTTGATTCAGTTGCTGGACGAATTGGACGTCTATGCAATTGTGAATCCGAAAGTAGTCCATTTTTTAATCAATCAATTGAGTTCTTTTACTTTGGCACAGAAAGAACAGTTTTATTTGACTAAACTGAAGATGTGGTATCTGGTTTTGACAGACTTAAAACTGGATGCTGAAGTGGTCGAAAAAAGAAGAGAAACCATTGAAGAATGGATGAAATTTTCAAGGCTATTGTCACAGTTTTTGGCAACAGAATCCTTAATCAATGATCCGGATAAGTGGAAGGAATTGTATACCTTACCTCATTTGAAGTTAGACACCTTTGCACAAATTAGTCAGCATTACCATAAAATTTCAAATGCAGAAGCATTGAAAAGCATGCTAGAGCCGTTTGAAACCTCAGCTTTAGGTTATGAGTGGATGACAAAAGAGATGGACCAGACATTAAGAGAAATGTGGGACTACTATCTTCAATTGCGTTATCCGAATAGTTCAAAAACCTTACAGAAAAGAAAAAAAGAAGAGGTTGGACAGCATGCACTACGAGCCCTTATCTTATTCTTTATGAGTGCCTTGTCTTATGGAATGAGCATTATGACAAGGGTTGAAAAACCATGGCTGCAGATTTCTTTCCTTACCTTTTTCTACTGTATCCGTTATGTTTGGTTGATCTACTATTCGAAAAGGAGTCCAAAAATCAAAGAGACTGGTTTAGCCAACCTATGGAGTGAATTTCGTTATTTTGTGTATCTCCTATTGGCTATTTTGATTCTTCCGACCTTTTTATCTCCCTTTGTCTTGGTGATTTATTATGGATGGCTCAATTCTGGTCCCGTAGAATCTGTTGGTACAAAATGGAAGCAACACTTAGATTTCTCCATTCCAGTGTCAGTAGCGGTCTTGTCTTTCCTCTTTAGTAGTTTATCATTTATAACACCAGACGTCTTTGTCAATCTAATGATTTGTTTTTGGATGGGATTTATTGTTTTGGTTTTCCGATTTGTATTTGTACCAGTGACAGAAAAATCTTACCAGCCACTACCAAATCGATTTATCGGTTATTATCTTTTGCCAATGGTGACAGGCTTTGGACTAGCATATGGCATCAACTACTGGATAAACTGGCTTCATTTAACAGCTACTTTTGACCAACAGTTTTATATTATGAGTATTTTCTTGCTCTTGAATGCCTTTTTACTTGGAGATATCTCTGTTCAAAAACGATCTTATTATCAAGTAGCCCTTCTTTTTGAACCCTTCATTTTTCAACTATTCATCATTATTAAACATTTTATCCTTGTTTATTATTTTGAGTTGAATCCAGAGGAAGTCATGTCTATCGGGGACAATCTTGTGGGGGGATGGACTCTCTTTTACTTATTGGAAGTCTTTTTACTAGCTAGATTTCGCACGGTTTATCGTGCTATGACTAAATAAAAAAACGAAGTCGAGGACTTCGTTTTTTAGCATCAAGAGAAACAGATGTTTCTATTCGCTAAATCTTAAAAAATAGCCATCTGGGTCTAAAACCGCAAATTCATGAGGATAGATATAATGGTCGCCAACCAGAAATTCTCTTTTGGTCAAAGGACGATAAATAGGATAGTTGGCTTCTAATAATTTCTGATAGAGCCTAGGGACATCCTTGATGCCAAAGGAGATGTTGACTCCACGACCAAAGGGGTAGTTTAGTTCAGCTAATTCATCCTTTGTTCCCTCCTCTAGCATTAGTTGGCAATCTTCAAGAGATAGGAAGAGAAAGTTTTCTTCTGGTCGTTCGTATTCGATGGTAAAACCCAACAAATCACAGTAGAAGGAACGGGACTGTTCTATATTTGAGACCATAAACTC
>JBKXCY010000060.1:0-8566 GCA_046994005.1 Streptococcus sp. | reverse complement strand
CATGACCAGTATAAAGCAAATAGAGCTTGTCATCTTTCACAATAGCACTACCCGAGAAACAACCATCCTTATCATAGCTTTCACTTGGCGCTAATGCTACTGGCAGTTCTTCCCAATGGAGAAGATCTTTTGATTTGGCATGCCCCCAATGCATGGGCCCCCAAACACTATCATAGGGATAGAATTGGTAAAACAAATGATATTCCCCACGGAAATAAACAAAGCCATTTGGATCGTTCATCCAACCGATTGGAGGTAGCAAATGAAATGCTCCTCTATATTGCTGGTTAACCCTCTCCCTGTTTTCATCGATATACTGATTTGCTTTCCGAATGCTTTCCTTCATACTGATCACCTACTTAATACCTGTACCAGATCCACCTAGACCTTGAATAATATATTTTTGTGCTACGATATATACTAGAATAAGTGGAATTGTAGAAATTGTCAAAACAGCCATTACTTGATTGATATAAACTGGTTGAGTTGTATTAATGGTTGTAATCGCCACCTGCATTGAAAATTTTGACGAATCGGTTAAAACCATCAACGGCCAGATATAATCATTCCAACTAGAAATAAAGGAAAGAACACCTACTGTTGCGACTGCCGGTTTCGACATCGGCAACATAATCTTGAAAAAGATCCGTAAGATACTTGCGCCATCTATTTTTGCAGATTCGATAATTTCTTCTGGAATGGCAATAAAGAAGTTCCGGAAAAGATAGATATTAAAGACACTAGCTAATCCAGGAATAATAACCGCTAAACGATTATTGACTAAGCCAAGGGAATTAATAATTGTAAATTGAGGAATCAACACTGTTTCAATCGGAATGATTAACAATGCCAATAAAAAGCCAAATAGAATTTTTTTACCTGTAAAATTAATTTTTGCAAATGCAAATCCCGCTAAGGCATTTACTATAATAGACCCCAGTGCAAATGTTCCTGCATAAAAAATACTGTTCCCTAAGTATGTTAGAATACTAAAACGTGAAAGAACTTCTTGGTAAGGTTTAAACCAATCAGCTGGATTAAAACTAGGTAAGAAAGCTTTCCAACTTGTTAAATTCTTATACACATCTGCTTCTGGCTTCATTGCTGAAACCACCATCCAGATCATAGGAAATAGAAAGAGGCCTGCTAATAGAATTAATAAAATATATTCTAAAATAGAAGTCGGTTTTAAACGTTTCATCCTAATCGTCCTCCTTCAAAACTCGCCGTTGTACAAGACTGATCATACCAATCAATGTTGTAAATACTAAGGCAATAGAACTTGAATAACCAACGAGACGGTCTGTGAAACCTTGTTGGTAAATATAATATACCATTGTAATTGTTGAGTTTAGTGGTCCACCTTGAGTCATGACCATTGGTTGCACAATCAATTTAAATGCTGAAATCAATGTCGTCAAGAGTACAAATAAGGCAGTTGGTTTCAATAAAGGCATTGTGATGTATCTGAATTGAGCCCATTTTGAAAATCCATCCAACTCTGCTGCCTCATAAACATCTTGTGGAATATTTTGCATTCCTCCAAGGAATAACAACATTTGATAGCCTGCACCTTGCCATGCAGAAACAAATACAATTGCATACATGGCCTGTTTTGGACTTGTCAAGAATGGTTGTGAAGAAATACCAATTTTATTCAGTAGGGCATTAAGCAAACCATTATTTGGATTTAACAAGTATAGCCAAAGGATAGAGATAACCACGAGAGACATCACAACAGGAGCAAAGAATGCTACCTTAAAGAACATGTTTCCTTTACGTTTCTTATTTACGATTAAAGCCATACCAAGGGCTGCCCCAAGTTGTACTGGAATAATCCAAACAACAAATTTCAAGGTATTCAGGAAGCTTTTTATAAAGATCGGATCTTGTGCTAAGCGCATGAAATTTTGTAACCCTACAAATTTTCTGTCCTCTGGGGTCAATAGGTAATAATCTGTAAAGGCATAATAGATGACCATACCAACAGGTATCACCAAAAAGATAAAAAGTAATACTAAGGCTGGAGCTAAAAAGCTATAGCCCATAATATTTTCTTTAAGACGTTCTTTCTTTTTTGTTTCGACTTTCTTTGTTTCGCTCATTGTTCGTCTCCTAAGATGAAATCATTAAATAAAATAAGGTGGAAGGTACATTTCATAACTTTCCTTCCACCTTTTGAATATCAACTATTTATTTAAAGATTGGTCGATTGCTGTTTGCATTTCTTTCGTACGAGCATCTAATACTTTTTGTACATCTGGATTATCTTTATAATAGCTGATATCTTGCATCGCTTGTTGGAAAGCGCGTGAAACTTGTGGATAAGCTACTACAACAGGACGAGGATGGGCTGATACAGCATTTTGTTCCATCAAGAAGCGCAATGGTTCAGATACTTTATCCTTAATATTTTTAATTGTTGATTTTCTGATTGGAAGAACACTGTTCCCCAAGCTTATAATTTCACTAGATTCTGTATTTGTTGCAAACTTAACAAATTCAGCAGCAGCTTCTTTTTTATCAGATTTTGTTGTAACAGCTAATTGCCAACTACCTGAAGGTGAGACCAATTTCTTCGTTTTATCTGAAACTGGATAAGGAAGAATACCAAAATCAATATCTTTGTAATTTGTTTGTAGATCCCCAATCGTCCAAGACCCGCTTAGAACCATCGGATACTCACCTGTTTCAAATCCTTTTTCAACAGGACTAACTGTAGTGTAATCCTCTTTTACTAGATTTTGAATAAATTGAACAGCTTCAACACTTTCCTTACTATTGAAGTAACCTTCAGCTTTTGTTCCTTTAGAATTTACAACAGAACCACCATTTGACCAAATAAGGGGCATATAAGCATATGGTAACATCTCATCATTTGAATTCAAACGGAAATCGATTGCTGGTTTATTAAAATGATCTTTTAATTTCTTAGCAATAGCATTAAACTCAGACCATGTCCATGGTTTTTCAAGGGTTGGCAAACTCGCTTCATCAATCCCAGCTTCCTTAAACATCTTCTTGTTATAGTATACACCTACATTTGATTCAGAAAAACCAAACGCATAGAATTTACCATCATAAGTTCCCTGTTGTTTAATACTGTCCAGTACATCATCCATGTCATTGTCCTTTAGATAATCATCCAAGGGAGCAATCACTTTTGATTTTGCATAGGCAGCAGTATTTGGTCCATCTAGCGTAATAACATCTGGTAAACTATTTGTCGTAATAGCAGCGTTGACCTTATCTTCATATCCTCCACCGCTACCACTACGTGGAATATATTCTGTCACAACCTTGTATTTGGTTTTCTTTGACTTGTTGAAATTATCAACAACTTGTTGCCAAGCTTTTCCCTCAGCTGTTTCATCTGAGAATTGAACCCAGACTTTTATTTCGTCCGAAGAACTTGCAGTTTTGGATTTTGATCCCCCACCACATCCTGCAAGCAATCCTAATGATAGTACTGCAACTACAGATAACTTAATACCTTTACGCATAGCGTCCTCCTTTTTGAAACGTTTCATTTTTTATTGATTTTTTAACTCAAACTAAGATAGCTGAGTTTTTTTGAAACGTTTCATTTTATGACTAAATTATAACAGCGCTTTCATAATTTGTCAAGCACTTTTTATAATTTTTTTGTTGTGTTTCCTTCAAAAAAATGTACCGGTAAACTAATGACATTCTGGTCTATTTTTTCTTCACGAATTAATTTAAGCAATAGTTCAACTGCTGCTTGAGCCATCTGAGCTATTTGTTGAACAATTGTAGAAAGTAAGTAAGGTTGATCAAAAGCTGGTCTTAATCCATCAAAACCAATAATCTGATAATCTTCTATAGGAATTTTTCCCATCTCCCCTAAAACTTTTATCACACGAAGGGCCATAAAATCATTTACTGTGAAAATCCCATCAATCTGAGGATGCTTTTCAAAAAAGGTTCTTATTTGCTCTTCTACTTGATTCAGTGGTTCCGGCATTTCAAGACAATAAAGGTTCGTATTTTTCTGTTTAGCCTCCGCTTTGAAACCTCTCCCCCGTTCCGTTGTTTCATTCAAATGTTTGTTCACACCACTAATGTAAGCTAGATTTTGACAATCGCGTTTGACTAATTCGCGACAAGCTAGTTGACCACCATGAAAATTTTCAGAAGTTACGTAATAGACATTTTCAGAAAAATGACGGTCAATACTGACAAAAGGTAAATTTGATGAGACATACTTATCAATATCTGAATAGGTGATCCCTATAATCCCATCTACTTTATTTTTCTCAAGTAATTTTATGTATTCTATCTCATTTTTAGAATCTTTATCCGCATTACAAATTAATAATTTATATTGATTTTTTAATAGTGCTTTTTCAACATGATAAGCAAATTCAGAAAAGAAAGGATGCCATATAGTTGGAATGAGTAAAGCAATAATATTACTACGATTCGTTTTTAATCCTCTCGCATATTCATCTGGGACATAAGAAAGTTTTTCAATTGCTTGTTGAACTTTTTTTAAGGTCACCTCTTTAATGCCTTTTTCATTATTGATGACACGAGAGACTGTCCCAACACTAACTCCAGCTTCTGCTGCAACATCTTTCATGGTAATCGATTTTTTTTGCTCATTCATTTTTTCACCTCCTTTCATCCATACTATCATGAAAACGTTTTATTTACAACATTTTCGTTTAATTTGTCACTCCACTTCTTCATCCATTTGGGAATTTCTTTGCTGATGGTTGTCGGTAAAACCACATAAGCCTCCTTGCTCAAGTCTTCAGCAATCGCTGAATGAAGGTAGGTCGCGACTGCTACGCGCTCATAGAGTCCAACCTGTGGAAATTGACCTGCAAACCCCGCGATCATCCCTGCCAAGGTATCTCCCATACCACCTGTTGCTTGGTAGGGACCACCAACATCTAGCTGATAGCCCTCTTCCTTCCCACTTGTCCAAATTCGTGTGTGGGGCCCCTTTTCAACTATGACAGTACCTTCAGGAAAGTTCTGTACTGCTCTTTTGCTCTTTTCTTCTGTCTGGCTTGCTAGATCAAGTCCCGATAGTTTTTCCCATTCTTTTTGATGAGGGGTAAAGACCAACTGAGCTTCTGGCAAGTCAAATTGAGAGGTTGCAAAAAGACTAATAGCACCTCCATCTAAAATCAGAACCTGATGCCTAGAGACCTGCTCAAAAATTATTTGTAAGACTCCTTGGTTTTCATTAGATTCCTTTAAGCCCGGTCCTACGAGAATCACGCTAGCTTTTTGGAGCTGCTCACAAAGGAGTTCGTGATCTGCCAAATCAAAGCCCATGGCTTCAGGAAGATGGCTATGAAGGGCTGTAAGATTATCAGGATCTGTTGCGACAGTAACCAGCCCCGCTCCACTGTGAACCGCAGCAAGCGCCGCCATAATGATGGCTCCCCCATAAGGGTAAGTCCCTCCAATCAAGAGCAGGCGACCAAAATCGCCCTTATAAGATCTTGCCTCTCGCTTCACAATGACACGCTGGATCTCTTCTTTCTGAACTCTTCTCATACCTTCCTCATTTCTAGCGAAAAAGGAGAAGACACGACTCCCCCCTCCTTCTTTTATTTTCCTCTAAATTCTGCGAAGACTTGCAAGATCTTAGCAGCAACAGCTTGTGGATGATTTTGCTTGGCCACTAATTGATCATCAGCGTAAGGCCGAAGGGATGGAAAATCGCCAATTTGAACTGCATAAATAGCTTTTTCAAAGAGCTCAATATCGTTTTGATCATTACCAAAAGCCACGAAATTTTCTCCACAGAGTTCTTCGACTGTTGTCGCTTTATGAGTGTTTACTGGATTGAGATAGATACATTTTTCATGAGCATGATAACGAATGTGGGCCTTATTGGTCTTTTCAATTCGCTCAATGATTTCATCTACCAATTCCTCATGGGCCCCCATATAGATCACAACCTTAATCGGGTCCGTCAGGTCCTCTAAAGAACGATACTGGGCTTTTTTGAGGGGATCCACATTCGCAATAAAAGGAATCTTTTCCAAAATCTGACCACTATAATCAAAGGTATCGTCCACAAAAAATGGTAGATTGTAATGGCGACAAAAGCCAAGGATTTCCCGATACACGTCCTTGTCCAATTGTTCCTCGTATACTAATTGTCCCTGACGATAGGCCAATCCACCATTTAAAGCAATCACGAGTTGCTGACTCAATGGGTCCCCTAAAAGGCCCAAGCAGTCCCGGTAAGAACGTGCAGAAGCAAAGGCAACTTCATGGCCAAATTCTTCTGCTCTCAATAAGACCTGTTTGATTTCATCATCGATTGTGACACCATCGAATGACAGGGTTCCATCTAAATCAAATACAAACTTCATCTTGTTCACACTTTCATTTTTTTAAGGCACGAACAGCTGCTTCGTAGGTCTGCTCCATCAGCATGGTGACGGTCATAGGCCCAACCCCTCCTGGTACCGGGGTAATATGACTGGCCAAAGGGGCAACGGAGTCAAAATCGACATCCCCACACAATTTGCCATTCTCATCACGATTCATTCCGACGTCAATAACGACGGCGCCTTCTTTCACGAAGTCTGCTGTTACAAATTTCGCACGACCGATCGCAACAACCAAGATATCTGCTCTTCTAGCAATTTTAGGCAGATGATGGGTCCGGGAATGGGTCAAGGTTACCGTCGCATTTTTGGCGAGGAGCAACTGCGCCATTGGTTTTCCAACGATATTGGAACGACCAATCACGACTGCTCGCTTCCCTTCTAGATCAATCCCGTACTCTTTGAACATCTCCATGATACCAGCTGGAGTCGATGGCACCATAATCGGATTTCCAGCCCACAAGCGTCCCATATTCAATGGATGAAAGCCATCCACATCTTTTGTCGGATCAATGGCTAAAAGGACTGCATCCGCATCGATATGCTTAGGCAGTGGCAACTGCACTAAAATCCCATGCCAAAGGGGATCTTGATTGTAGTGTTCGATCACTTCTAATAATTCAGCTTGGCTGATGCTTTCAGGAAGTCGTCTCACTTCACTCCGAAAGCCTGCCGCAATAGCAGAACGCTCTTTATTTCTTACATAGATTTTGCTGGCTGGATTATCTCCTACCACGATGACAACGAGACCAGGCACAACCCCTGTCTCTTCTTTTAATCGTGCTGTTTTCTTCGCAATCTCACCCTGTAATTTTGTAGCGAGCGCCTTTCCATCAATGAGTGTCGTCATATCAATTCTCTTTCTAGTCAAGTAATGAAAATAGTCCTCTCTATTATAGCAGATTTCAACTCTCAAACCTAACTGTTCCTAATTAGAATTTCTTATAGACGAAAACTATAGCCAGATGGACAAAAAATGAGCTTGAGACCACCCCAAACTCATCCACACAGCTGCTTAGTAAAGCAATTCATAAATTTCCATTGCAATTAAATCAATGCTATCAAATGTATAGGTTTCACGCGCTTCAACATCACGAAGGGTAAAGGTTGAACCTTCTTCTTCATTGTGGTTGTAGGCTACTTCAGCGACAACAACACCGTCACGTTCAAAATTACGTTTCAAGTTTCCACCGTCTTTTGTCATCGTCTCCAAACGGTTGATAATCCGTACTAAATGTGATTCCATTTTATTTCTCCTCTTTACTTTCTACTCTCCTATTTTATCATAAAAGAGAAAGCTCTTCCAATAAAAATTCACATTTTTCCATTGATTTGCTCTCTTCTTCAATCCTTAGCGACATTCCGTAGTAAATTCTTGCAAACTTCTAGAATACTGATATAATGAAACTATAAATCTTTGACTATTTTTGACCTTTTAAAAATAGGCTCGTCTCTTGATGGGAAACCATCAAAAACCTACTGTGAGGTATGTATATGCTTTGTCAAAATTGTAAAATAAATGAATCAACCATCCATTTATATACAAATGTAAATGGACGTCAGCAGCAAGTAGACCTCTGTCAAAATTGCTATAAAATTATGAAAACAGACCCAAATAACAGCTTCTTGAAAGGCATGACCCAACGGAGCCAACTCACTGGAGATCCTTTTGAAGATTTCTTCAATAACCTTGGAAACTTCCAAAGTCCGCAAGAACCTCAAACCCCTCCAACTCAATCCGGAGGCAGTTATGGAGGTGGTGGCTACGGCCAAAACAATAACCGTGGTGGTGGTCAAGACCCTCGTCAAGCACGCCCTCAAAAGCCAAAAGGGCTGTTAGAAGAGTTCGGCATCAATGTCACAGAAATTGCCCGCAAAGGGGATATTGACCCTGTCATTGGCCGTGACGAGGAGATTATCCGTGTCATCGAAATCCTCAACCGTCGAACCAAGAACAATCCGGTTCTGATTGGAGAACCTGGGGTCGGAAAAACTGCCGTTGTGGAAGGCCTGGCTCAAAAAATCGTCGATGGCGACGTTCCTCATAAATTGCAAGGAAAAGAAGTCATCCGCCTAGACGTCGTCAGTCTCGTTCAGGGCACAGGCATCCGTGGTCAATTCGAAGAACGCATGCAAAAATTAATGGATGAAATCAGAAAACGCGAAGATGTTATTCTGTTCATCGA
>JBKXCY010000059.1:0-8604 GCA_046994005.1 Streptococcus sp. | reverse complement strand
GGGATTAGATCATCTCTTTTTTGACAATCTCTGGGCCTTAGGTCAACGACTAGTCCGAAAAGGGGAATTTGACAAGTATTTGACTCGTCCTATCAACCCTCTCTTTCATATTCTGGTTGAGACCTTTCAGATTGATGCCTTGGGGGAACTTTTGGTCGGTTGCATTCTATTGGGAACAACAGTATCAAGCATTGCTTGGACGCTTCCCAAATTCCTGATTTTCCTAGTCTGTATTCCATTTGCTACCTTGATTTATACTTCCTTGAAAATAGCGACAGCCAGTATCGCTTTTTGGACTAAACAGTCAGGCGCCATGATTTATATTTTTTATATGTTCAATGATTTTGCCAAGTACCCGATTTCCATTTACAATTCGCTCCTTCGTTGGTTGATCAGTTTTATCGTGCCATTTGCCTTTACGGCTTACTATCCTGCCAGTTATTTCTTGCAGGGTAAGAATGGGCTCTTTGATATCGGTGGTTTGATTCTGATTTCCCTTGTCTTCTTTTTCATTTCCCTCAAACTCTGGGATAGGGGCTTGAATGCCTACGAAAGTGCTGGCTCGTAAGGGGGAAAGTAAGACTAAAATCAAGAAAGGAACTTATGATGTTTACAATTGAAGAAGTCAAGGATGAAGATCAAAAAATGGCAGTTGTTGATGAGGTTTTAAAGGATTTGCCAGAATGGTTTGGAATACCTGAAAGCACGCAAGCCTACATCGAAGGAGCCAAAGATTTGCAAGTTTGGGCAGCCTATCAGGAGAGTGATTTGACTGGATTTGTAAGCTTGTCCTATTCTAGTGAAGAGTGTGCAGAGATTGATTGTCTCGGCGTAAAAAAAGCTAATCAAGGTAGAGGAATTGGGAGTCAATTGCTTGCTACTTTAGAAAGTGAAGCACGCAAACAAGTAGACTACCTACAGGTAAAAACAGTAGCAGAAGGCTCTAATAAAGATTATGATCGAACAAATGTCTTTTATCGAAGTGTTGGTTTTAAAAAATTAGAGATTTTTCCTCAACTATGGGATCCCCAGAATCCTTGCCAGATTTTGATAAAGAAAATCGTTTAAAACTTCCTGACAAAAAATTGAGAGTGCCATACTATAAAAGTGTTAGCCAATTTAGCTCAGTTGGTAGAGCAAGGCACTCGTAAAGTCTAGGTTATAGGTAGATAAACGACTGAGGATTTGAAAAAATAGATATGTAGAAGATAACCGTTAAGTCTTATTCTTAGCGGTTTTTTATATTGTTTAATAGCGCTGATATTTCATTAATGATGTTTGACTTTGTGATGTTGCTAGTGCTTTAAGTTGATTGCTACTATTTTTGATGGTGTGAATGTTCTGATAATGTACCCCAGCTAACTACGAAAGTTTTTGACTCTATGTTTTTAACGCTTATTAAAAAATAAATTAATGTAGGTTAATTTTTCTTGACTTAAATTTTTTAAATGATATACTATTTTTCTGGAGAGCTAACAATTATATATAAATGTACTACTCTATTTCCTAGATAATACTTATACTCGATGAAAATCAAAGAGCAAACTAGAAAACTATCCGCAGGTTGCTCAAAGCACTGCTTTGAGGTTGTAGATAGAACTGACGAAGTCAGTAACCATACATACGCTAAGACGACGTTGACGCGGTTTGAAGCGATCTTCGAAGAGTATTAGTAAAACTTTTTATAACAAATGCTAGCAAAGTTAAAGTTTACTATCTATTGGAAGTTAAATAAATATGTAAGGAATTAAAATGAAAAAAAGTACAGTATTGTCATTAACCACAGCTGCAGTTATTTTAGCAGCATATGTCCCTAATGAGGTAATCCTAGCAGATACACCTAGTTCTGAAGATTCTTTAAAAATATCTGATAAAGAAACAGTAGTAGGTAAACAAAACGAAAACAAAGAAAAACTTGAAGATATTCATAATGTTATAGAAACTTCAAAGGATACTGAAGAAAAGAAAACAACAATTATTGAGGAAAAAGAAGTTGTTAGTAAAAATCCTGTGATAGACAATAACACTAGCAATGAAGAAGCAAAAATCAAAGAAGAAAATTCCAATCAATCCCAAGGAGATAAAGCGGACTCGTCTGCAAGTAAAGACCCAGAAAGTCCCAAAAAAGAGGATAAACTTGTCTATATTGCTGAATTTAAAGATAAAGAATCTGGAGAAAAAGCAATCAAGGAACTATCAAATCTTAAGAATACAAAAGTTTTATATACTTATGATAGAATTTTTAACGGTAGCGCTATTGAAACAACCAAAGATACTCTGGACATAATTAAACTAATAGAAGGTATTTCATCGGTTGAAAGGTCACAAAAAGTCCAACCTATGATGAATCATGCTAGAAAAGAAATTGGAGTTGAAGAGGCAATCGATTACCTAAAATCTATCAATGCACCATTTGGGAAAAACTTTGATGGTAGAGGTATGGTCATTTCAAATATCGATACGGGAACGGATTATAGGCATAAGGCCATGAGGATTGATGATGATGCTAAAGACTCAATGAGATTTAAAAAAGAAGACTTAAAAGGTACTGATAAAAATTTCTGGTTGAGTGATAAAATCCCTCATGCTTTCAATTATTATAATGGTGGTAAAATTACTGTAGAAAAAGCTGATGATGGAAGCGATTATTTTGATCCACATGGGATGCATATTGCAGGGATTCTTGCGGGAAATGATACTGAAAAAGATATTAAAAACTTTAACGGAATAGATGGAATTGCTCCTAATGCACAGATTTTCTCTTATAAAATGTACTCTGACGCAGGATCTGGCTTCGCAGGAGATGAAACAATGTTTCATGCTATTGAAGATTCGATCAAACACAATGTCGATGTTGTTTCGATATCATCTGGCTTTACAGGAACAGGTCTTGTAGGTGAGAAATATTGGCAAGCTATTAGAGCATTAAGAAAAGCAGGCATTCCAATGGTTGTAGCTACGGGTAACTATGCGACTTCTGCTTCAAGTTCTTCATGGGATTTAGTGGCAAATAATAATCTGAAAATGACCGACACTGGAAATGTAACACGAACTGCAGCACATGAAGATGCGATAGCAGTCGCATCTGCTAAAAATCAAACAGTTGAGTTTGATAAAGTTAACATAGGTGGAGAAAGTTTTAAATACAGAAATATAGGTGCCTTTTTCGATAAGAATAAAATCATAACAAATGAAGATGGATCAAAAGCTTCTAGTAAATTAAAATTTGTATATATAGGCAAGGGGCAAGACAAAGATTTGATAGGATTGGATCTTAGAGGCAAAATTGCAGTAATGGATAGAATTTATACAAAGGAGTTAAAAAATGCTTTTAAACGTGCAACGGATAAGGGTGCACGTGGCATTATGGTTGTAAATACTGTAAATTACTACAATAGAGATAATTGGACAGAGCTTCCAGCTATGGGATATGAGGAGGATGAAGGAACTACTAGTCAAGTTTTTTCAATTTCAGGAGATGATGGTGTAAAGTTATGGAACATGATTAACCCTGATAAAAAAACTGAGGTTAAAAGGAATAATAAAGAAGATTTTAAAGATAAATTGGAGCAATACTATCCAATTGATATGGCAAGCTATAATTCTAATAAACCGAATGTAGGTGACGAAAAAGAGATTGACTTTAAGTTTGCACCTGACACAGACAAAGAACTGTATAAAGAAGAGATCATCGTTCCAGCAGGGTCCACATCTTGGGGACCAAGAATAGATTTACTTTTAAAACCAGATGTTTCAGCACCCGGTAAAAATATTAAATCCACTCTCAATGTCATTAATGGGAAATCAACTTATGGTTATATGTCAGGGACTAGTATGGCAACTCCAATCGTGGCAGCTTCTACTGTTTTGATTAGACCAAAATTAAAGGAAATGCTTGAAAGACCTGTGTTGAAAAATCTTAAGGGAGATGACAAAATAGATCTTACAAGTCTTACAAAAATAGCCCTACAAAATACTGCACGCCCTATGATGGATGCAACTTCTTGGAAAGAAAAAAGTCAATATTTTGCATCACCTAGACAACAGGGAGCAGGGCTAATTAATGTTGCCAATGCTTTGAGAAATGAAGTCGTAGCTACTTTTAAAAACACGGATTCTAAAGGTTTGGTAAACTCTTATGGTTCTATTTCTCTTAAAGAAATAAAAGGAGATAAAAAATATTTTACAATTAAGCTTCACAATACATCAAACAGACCTTTAACCTTTAAAGTTTCAGCATCTGCTATAACTACAGATGCTCTAACTGACAGACTCAAACTGGATGAAACATACAAAGATGAAAAATCTCCAGATGGTAAGCAAATTGTTCCAGAAATCCACCCAGAAAAAATCAAAGGAGCAAATATTACATTTGAGCATGACACTTTCACTATAGGTCCAAATTCTAGCTTTGATTTAAATGCGGTTATAAATGTTGGGGAGGCTAAAAACAAAAATAAATTTGTAGAATCATTTATTCATTTTGAGTCAGTGGAAGAAATGGAAGCTCTGAACTCCAACGGGAAGAAAATAAACTTCCAACCTTCTTTATCGATGCCTCTAATGGGATTTGCTGGGAATTGGAACCACGAACCAATCCTTGATAAATGGGCCTGGGAAGAAGGTTCAAAATCAAAAACAATGGAAGGTTATGATGATGATGGCAAACCGAAAATTCCAGGAACCTTAAATAAGGGGATTGGTGGAGAAGGTATAGATAAATTTAATCCAGCAGGAGTTATACAAAATAGAAAAGATAAAAATACAACATCCCTAGATCAAAATCCAGAATTGTTTGCTTTCAATAACGAAGGGATCAACGCACCATCATCAAGTGGTTCTAATATTGCTAAAATTTATCCTTTAGATTCAAATGGAAATCCTCAAGATGCTCAACTTGGGAGAGGATTAACACCTTCTCCACTTGTATTAAGAAGTGCAGAAGAAGGATTGATTTCAATAGTAAATACAAATAAAGAGGGAGAAAATCAAAGAGACTTAAAAGTCATTTCGAGAGAACACTTTATTAGAGGAATTTTAAACTCTAAGAGAAATGATGCAAAGGGAATCAAATCTTCTAAGCTAAAAGTTTGGAGCGACTTGAAATGGGATGGACTCATCTATAACCCTAGAGGTAGAGAAGAAAATGCACCAGAAAGCAAGGATACCAAAGATCCTGCTACTAAGATAAGAGGACAATTTGAACCGATTGCAGAAGGTCAATATTTCTATAAATTTAAATATAGATTAACTAAAGATTACCCATGGCAGGTTTCCTATATTCCTGTAAAAATTGATAATACAGCCCCTAAGATTGTTTCGGTTGATTTTTCAAATCCTGAAAAAATTAAGTTGATTACAAAGGATACTTATCACAAGGTAAAAGATCAATACAAGAATGAAACCTTATTTGCGAGAGATCAAAAAGAACATCCTGAAAAATTTGACGAGATTGCAAACGAAGTTTGGTATGCAGGCGCTGCTCTGGTTAATGAAGATGGAGAGGTTGAGAAAAATCTTGAAGTAACTTATGCAGGTGAGGGTCAAGGAAGAAATAGGAAACTAGACAAAGACGGAAATACTATTTATGAAATTAATGGTGCAGGAGATTTAAGAGGAAAAATCATTGAAGTCATTGCATTAGATGGATCTAGCAATTTCACAAAGATTCATAGAATTAAATTTGCTGATCATGCTGATGAAAAGGGGATGATTTCCTATTATCTAGTAGATCCTGATCAAGATTCATCTAAATACCAAAAGCTTGGCGAGATTTCCGAATCTAAATTTAAAAATTTAGAAAATAGAAAAGAGGATAGTCTTAAAAAAGATACAACTGAGGAAGAAAATCATCAAGAAAATGAAGAGTCTATCGAAGAAAAATCAAGCTTGACTATTCATAAAACTATTTCAACAATTAGAGATTTTGAAAGTAAAGACTTAAAGAAACTCATTAAAAAGAAATTTAGAGAAGTTGATGACTTTACAAGTGAAACTGGTAAGAGAACAGAGGAATACGATTATAAATACGATGATAAGGGAAATATCATTGCTTATGACGATGGTAGTGCCTTACAATATGAAACTGAAAAACTTGACGAAATCAAATCAAAAATTTATGGTGTTCTAAGCCCGTCTAAAGATGGACACTTTGAAATTCTTGGAAAGATAAGTAATGTTTCTAAAAATTCCAAGGTATATTACGGCAATAACTATAGATCTGTAGAAATCAAAACGACTAAGTATGATTTCCACTCAAAAACGATGACATTTGATTTATACGCTAATATTAATGATATTGTGGATGGATTAGCTTTTGCAGGAGATATGAGATTCTTTGTTAAAGATGATGATCAGATAAAAGCTGAAACTAAAATTAGAATGCCTGAAAAAAATAAGGAAACTAAAACAGAATATCCCTATACATCAAGTTATGGGAATGTAATAGAATTAGGAGAAGGTGATCTTTCAAAGAACAAACCAAACAATTTAACGGAAATGGAATCTGGTAAAATCTATTCTGATTCAGAAAAACAACAATATCTGTTAAAGGATAACATCATTCTAAGAAAAGGCTATGCACTAAAAGTGACTACCTATAATCCTGGAAAAACGGATATGTTAGAAGGAAATGGAGTTTATAGCCAGGAAGATATAGCAAAAATACAAAAGGCCAATCCTAATCTAAGAGTCCTATCAGAAAAAATAATTTATGCTGATAGTAGAAATGTTAAAGATGGAAGAAGTACTCAATCAGTATTAATGTCGGCTTTGGATGGCTTTAACATTGTAAAATATCAAGTGTTTACCTTTAAAATGAATGATAAAGGGGAGGCAATCGATAAAGATGGAAATCTTGTAACAGATTCTTCTAAACTGGTATTATTTGGTAAAGATGATAAAGAGTATCATGGGGAGGATGAGTCCAACGTAGAAGCTATAAAAGAAGATGGCTCTATGTTATTTATTGATGCAAAACCAGTAAATCTTTCAATGGACAAGAACTACTTTAATCCATCTAAATCTAATAAAATTTATGTACGAAATCCAGAATTTTATTTAAGAGGTAAGATTTCTGATAAGGGTGGTTTTAACTGGGAGTTGAGAGTTAATGAATCGGTTGTAGATAATTATTTAATCTACGGAGATTTACACATTGATAACACTAGAGATTTTAATATTAAGCTTAATGTTAAAGACGGTGACATCATGGACTGGGGAATGAAAGACTATAAAGCAAACGGATTCCCAGATAAGGTAACAGATATGGATGGAAATGTTTATCTTCAAACTGGCTATAGCGATTTGAATGCGAAAGCGGTTGGAGTACACTATCAATTTTTATATGATAATGTTAAACCAGAAGTAAACATTGATCCTAAGGGAAATACTAGTATTGAATATGCTGACGGAAAATCTGTAGTCTTTAATATCAATGATAAAAGAAATAATGGATTCGATGGTGAGATTCAAGACAAACATATTTATGTAAATGGAAAAGAATAT
Source organism: Streptococcus sp. (assembly GCA_046994005.1). Lineage (GTDB taxonomy): Bacteria > Bacillota > Bacilli > Lactobacillales > Streptococcaceae > Streptococcus. The sequence goes on along the minus strand of JBKXCY010000059.1, from coordinate 1,098 downwards.
AAATCATTTGATGATATTAAACAACTAACAGATAAGACACTAAACATTAAGATTGTTGTAAAAGATTTTGCAAGAAATACAACCGTAAAAGAATTCATTTTAAACAAAGATACGGGAGAGGTAAGCGAACTAAAACCTCATACGGTAACTGTGACCATTCAAAATGGAAAAGAAATGAGTTCAACGATAGTGTCGGAAGAAGATTTCATTTTACCTGTCTATAAGGGTGAATTAGAAAAAGGATATCAATTTGATGGCTGGGAAATTTCTGGTGTCGAAGGGAAAAAAGATGCTGGCTATGTTATTAATGTATCAAAAGATACTCTTATAAAACCTGTATTCAAGAAAATAGAGGAGAAAAAGGAGGAGGAAAATAAACCTACTTTTGATGTATCGAAAAAGAAAGATAACGTGCAAGAAAATCATAGTCACTTAGATGAAAATTACAAAAAGGAGGATTTACAAAGAGAAAATCATTCACACAAATCTGATTCAACTAAGGATGTCACAGCTAAAGTTCCTGATGAAAATGATAAAAACTTTGAAAATAAGAAGGAAGTTTATCTTAATGAACCAGAGAACATAGATAATAAACATACCAATATTGATAGTAAATCAACTACTAACAATGATAGGTTGCCAAAAACCGGAACAGTTAGCGAAGTCTTCATGTCATTAGTTGCCGGAATAATGTTTACCTTAGGTGCGTTTCTTGGATTAAAGAAAAAAGATCAAGATTAAGACAAAGCTATAGAAAAATGGTTTGTGTACTGAGATAGTGTGATGATGAAACAGTTTTGTGAAAATAGCCATTTATAACTCAATTATTTAGTTTACTTTACTATTGATACTCTTTTTGGATTTATTAATGTACTTAGTTTCGACAACTAATGAATTGATTGAAAGGGTTAGTATTGATAATATTGGTCATATTAATTAGAAAATAGAGTCTATCAAAATTTAAAGGCTAATAGAGGTGATGAGATAATTTCAAGGAATTAAGTAGCGTTTGGTTGCTTAATTCCTTTTTATTATGTGACTATTAGTCTGTTTCGCTCCGAAGGTGCGAAACAAATAAACCACCCGCTATGATTGATA
>JBKXCY010000058.1:0-8903 GCA_046994005.1 Streptococcus sp. | reverse complement strand
GCGCTCATGTAGATATGTTGGTGGTCGCGGGGAGCATAGTGGCTGATCTTGTCGACGAAGTGGTACTGAGAATCACTCAGTAATTGGTCAAATTCATCTAAAATGATGGTTTCCACATTCATCATTTTGATCTTTTTCAGCTTGATCAGTTCAAAGATCCGACCAGGCGTCCCAATTAGAATTTCAGGTCCTTTTTTGAGACGTTCGATTTGCCGTTTTTGACTGGATCCTGACAGGAAGAGTTGGGTCTGGAGCCCAAGAGGCTCCGCCCATTGTTTGGTGACATCAAAAATCTGACCTGCTAATTCTGTATTAGGAGCCAGAATCAAGAGTTGTTGGGCCTTCTTTGGTTTGAGTTTGAGCAAGCTCGGGAAGAGGTAGGCAAGTGTCTTACCAGTACCAGTAGGACTGATCCCGAGGACATTTTCTCCTTCATAGATAGGGGTGAAGATTTGCTCTTGAATTTCAGTGAATGTATCAAATCCGAGTGTTTCTAGCTGATCTTTCCAGATTTGTGGAAATTGTTCTTTCATTCTTTTTCATCCTTAAATTGTATTCCAGCGCTTTGACGCATCTGGTAGAGGGTTTCATGGACCTGCGCAGCCGTTTGTAACCATTCGAGATAAGCAGCCTCCTTGTGACCAGCTATGGCATGGGCAAAGGTTTCCGCCTCTTCTTGCATGACATGACTACAAGGCGTGAGAGGAAGATCGATGACTTCACCAGAATGGCTGACAAATTGGGCCTGGTTGATAGCTGCTACAGCATTTAGAGTTAGTGTTCCAGTCTTAGTGTAGATTTCAGCAGGTAGATGGCTGGTGATATTTTTCCCCGCCTGAATGGAAACCTGAAACTCTGGATAGATCAAAACACCCTGACCATAGAGATCAACTGAATTGGGTAATTGCTGAGCGCAATAGTGACTGGAGATCGGTTCTCCAAAGAAGCCAATCGCCAAGTAGAGGCAGTAGACACCCAGATCCATCAAAGCTCCACCTGCATAGACATCTGAGAAAATATTGGGCATCTCACCTGCAAGAAGGGCTGGCAATTTGGAAGAATATTTGGCAAAGGTGAAGTTGGCGCCCAGTATTTCCTGATTAGAGAGGAAGTCTTTAACTACTTGAAATGCTGCTTCTTGGTAATTTCTGGCAGCTTCAAAGAGATAGACCTGGTGCTCCTTAGCGAGCTTGACCAGTTCCTTCCATTCAGAAGGCTTCGTCACAGCCGGTTTTTCAATGATGACATGCTTCTTTGCTAAAATAGCAAGCTTGGCCTGAGCAAAGTGAAGAGAATTGGGGCTGGCAATGTAGACCACGTCCAGCTCACTATCTAGGAAATCGACCAAGTCTGTGTAGCAAGAGATCACCCCATAAGGCTCACAAAAATCTTGAGCCGTCTTCATTTTTCTCGAATACACAGCCTGCAAGTGATAGTGACCCGTTTGGTGAGCAGCATTTATAAATTCATGTGAAATCCAACTCGTTCCAATAATTCCAAGCCTTAGCATAAGATGTCCTCCCGTAATCAATTCACTCTATTATACCATGAAAAGGGGGAGGGGACAGTATAAAGTAGAAAATATGCACTGATTATTGTATAATGAAGTGATATGCTTAGAAGGGAAAACAATAAGATTGAGAAATTCAGAATTACTGATCATTATTCCTGCTTATAATGAGAGTGGAAATATTGAAAAAACAATCAAGATGATTGAAGAACATACGCCTGAATTTGATTATGTCATTATCAATGATTGTTCTACAGATCATACACTTGAAATTTGTCGCAATAATAACTTTAATGTTATCGATTTACCGATCAATTTAGGAATTGGTGGTGCTGTCCAAACTGGTTACCAATTTGCAGTTAAAAATGGCTATCAATATGCTGTTCAAGTGGATGGGGATGGTCAGCATAATCCTGAATTTATCAGAAAGATGCTTCAAGTCCTTCAAGAGAAAAATGTGAACATGGTGATTGGCTCTCGTTTCATTGAAAATCAAGGTTTCCAATCCTCCTTCGCGCGACGGATTGGAATTTCATTTTTTGAAAAATTAATTAAGATTTTAACTGGTCAAAAGGTAACAGATCCAACATCAGGATTGCGGGTAGCTGATCGAAAAGTGATTGAAGAATTTGCTAAACAATATCCAAGTGATTATCCAGAACCAGAGACGATTGTGTCCCTCTTAACATCAGGCTATTCCGTTACAGAAGTACCGGTCTTGATGAATGAACGAGAACACGGAGAATCATCGATTACATTCAGTAAGTCTGTATACTATATGATCAAAGTGACAATGGCAATGCTATTGGCTAGAATTGGTGGGGGATATAAGAAATAACATGCTAAATATTTGGTTAACTCTTATTGTAATTATTTTTATCATTTATATTCTACGCCTAGTTGCAAAGAAAGTCGTTGAAATGAGAAATGTCATTTCTTGGCTCATTCTTTGTATCGTCTCGTTGCCAGTTATTTGGTTTCCCAATTTGATTGGAGCAATATCTTCATTTCTTGGTATTCAGACGCTAAGTAACTTTATTTTTTTATTAAGTACATTTTTATTAATATTTTTAATTTTTTCATTGACTCGTACTGTATCAAAACAATCAGTACAGATTAAGAAATTGTCACAAACGATTGCTTTATTAAGAAGTGAGAATGAAAATGAACAATAAAGTAAATAGGAGTATTTATTTTTGGAATTTTGCAGGGAATATAGCAGCAGCTGCAGTTTCTATATTGTATTTGATAATTGTCTCTCGTTATACTTCAGCAAGTGATGCTGATAATTTTAGTTTGGCTTATGCAATTGGGAATCTCTGGATTGTCATTGGTATGTTTCAAGTTAGAAATTATCAGGCGACTGATTTGAAAGAAACGTACTCGTATTTGGAATATTGGCTAACTAGGGTTATTACAGTTTGTTTAATGTTAGTTACACTATTTCCGTATTTATTTTTCAGTGGAAATAATGTTGGAAAAGGGGATTTATTTTTAATTATCATCCTAACGGTGCTTTATCGTTCATGTGATGCTTTTTCTGATTTATTCCAAGGTTTATTTCAACAACATGAACGTTTAGATATTGCAGGGAAATTAATGGTACTGCGTTATGGTTCGAGCACAATCATTCTCCTAATTAGTTTGTTACTTTCAAATTCTTTAATTTTTTCTTTAATTTGTTTATGTTTTTTTAATGTTCTTTTTGTTTTTGGGGGTGATTACGTTCAATCCAAACAAATTAGAACGATACCTTTTAATCAGATTTCATCTGCTACATTTAAGCGATCAATTAGTATCATGAAAACTTGCCTTCCCTTGTTTGTTAACGGATTTTTATTGGTATATGTTTTGAATTATCCAAAACAAGTGATTGATAAGTTGCTAGTCGAGGGTGTATTACGTGAAGGTGCTCAAAGGGATTTCAGTATTCTATTCATGCCTGTTTTCTTTATGAGTTTATTTGTATTAGCATTAAGACCGTTAATAACCGATTTGGCAAAACAATGGTCAGAAAAAAAGTTTCATACGTTTAATGCTATGGTTCGAAAGATTATTCTATTACTTATGATTTTGGGACTAGTAGTATCAATACTGGCCTATTTGATAGGGGTTCCTATTTTAAATATTATAAGTGGTATTGATTTATCAAATTACAGTTTATTACTTACTATTTTAGTGCTTTCCGGCTTTTTATATTCTATAGCTTCTGTCATAGGTGATTTTTTAATTATATTGAGGAAACAAGTCTATCTACTCTATGTTTATATCGCAATGGCGTTATTGACAAATTTTCTTACACCTTTAGCAATGAGGGAGTTTGGCTTGTTTGGTGCGGGGCTTAGTTTTGTTATTGTTATGTTATTTTACACAATTGCGAGTTGGATTGTCTTTGTAATTATGAGAAGGAAGGAAATTCAAAAATATGAATCATTGGAATGATCATACATTTGTAATCTGTGCTTACGGGGATAGTCCTTTTTTAGAGGATTGTATAAACTCGTTATTAAGCCAAACCGTAAAAAGTAATATCATTTTATATACCTCTACTCCAAGTGTATTTATCGAAAGTATTTGCCGAAAATATGCTATTCCGTTTAATACAAGTGTAGGTGGTGGGATTGGGAAAGATTGGAATAATGCTTTATCTTTTGTTACTACCCAATATGCTACAATTGCCCACCAGGATGATTATTATGAATCAACTTATTTAATGGAGATTAAAGACAGGATAAAGAAGCATCAAGATGCTATCATTCTTTATTCTGATTATTTTGAAGAAAAAAATGGGGAGGTCATTAAACCGACTTCAAATCTAAAAATCAAATCATTAATGTTAAAAACAATCTCTTTATTCCCTAAAACTAAGTGGTGGAGAAATCGTATTCTTGCTTTTGGAAATCCAATTTGTTGCCCTGCTGTAACTTATAACTTACAATTGGTTAAGGGGTTTAGATTTGATGAGGAATGGAGAGTTAGCTTAGACTGGCTTGCTTGGTACCATTTAGCTAAATATGATGGTAGGTTTGTATATATTCCAAAAAAATTAATGTGTCATCGTATACATGAAGATTCTGAAACGAGTAATACCATTAGTGATAACACTCGAACTAAAGAAGATTACCTGATGTTTAAACTCTTTTGGCCAAACGGATTAGCGAAATGTTTAAATCGATTTTATAAAAAGAGTCAGGATACAAATGGGTAAAGATTGCGTACTTGAGGTTTGATAACAATATAAAAGTTCTATTATCTTACTTATCTGCAAAAACTATGAGTGATATTATAAAATTAAAAGGATAAGATTGTGAAAGAAGCGCCTAAAATTAGTGTCATTATTCCTGTATATAATGCAGAATTATATCTAAAAAGATGTATAGATTCCGTTTTGAATCAAAGTTTTAAATCATTTGAAATTATTGCAATTGATGATGGTTCAAAGGATAATTCGTTTAAAATATTGAATGAATACCAACAATTTTCTCCAAATATTAGAACTTTGAGTCGAGAAAATAAAGGTGCAGCCTATACTAGAAATGAAGGTATCAAGCTTGCAAAAGGTGAATTCATCATGTTTATCGATAGTGATGATTATATAAACCCAGATTACTTGCAGGTGTTTTATGATGAAATATCAAGTGGGATAGATGATGCAGTTATTGGTGGTCTTCAGAGAGTAAACCAAGATGGTAAACAACTATTTTCTATCCAATTGGGTAAAGATAAATGGTCGAAATATAGATCGATTTCACCATGTGCTCGCATCTATAGAAAAAAATTTTTAGTAGATCACGAACTTTCTTTTCCAGATATTCCGCTGGCTGAGGACTTGTTATTCAGCTTAACGGTATATACAAAATCTGAAAATATAAGAACTATCCCATATTGTGGATATAATTGGTTTTATAATGAGAATAGTGCCTCTAATACATTAAATAAAGGATTTAACCCAAATTTAGATATCAAGAATGTACTTGATAAAATTGCAGCGATTATCCCTAAAGATTTTTCTGAAACTAAATTAATTAAATTTTTTATAAAAAAATTTACTCTTTATTGGTTATTGGACGGTGGGAGACATTCTACAAGTGCAGAGTTTTTACGTCAATATAAAGAAATTAATGATTGGATCAGGATAAATGGAATGAAGTCCACTCTTTCTGTTTTTGATCGAGAAATTAGAGATGAGAGGTTTATGGTTAAACTAGCTATCTTTACAATGAACTTGATTGAAAAGCTCGGTTTATTAAAACTGTTTGCAAAACTGTATTGTAAAGGGTAGTTAGAAGATATACAGTTTACTGATAAGTTAGTAGCAGATGTTAATAGGAGCAATGAATGGTTATATCAGTTGTAGTCCCATGTTTTAACGAAGAAGAATCGATTCCATTGTTTTATCGAGAAATGGAACGTGTTCGGATGAAGATGGGAGAAAAGTTTGAATATATTTTTATAAATGATGGCTCTTCAGATGGTACGCTATCTGTTCTTCAAAAGCTACATGTTACAGATTCAAATGTGCACTACCTTTCTTTTTCTCGAAATTTCGGGAAAGAGGCGGCGCTGTACGCTGGACTTGAGCGTGCTAGTGGTGAATACGTGACCGTCATGGATGTAGATCTGCAGGACCCTCCTGAGTTATTGATCGAAATGAAGCAGAAGTTGGAGGAACAGCCGAATTTAGACTGTGTCGGAACGAGACGAGTAACCCGTGATGGGGAACCACCGATCCGCTCTTTCTTTGCACGGATGTTTTATAAATTGATCAATCATATTAGTCAAGTGGAAATGGTTGACGGGGCGCGTGATTTTCGTTTAATGCGTCGTCCTATGGTCGATGCGATTCTTGAGCTCTCGGAGTACAATCGTTTCTCAAAAGGAATTTTTACTTGGGTAGGATTTGAGACAGAATACCTCGAATATAAAAATGTAGAGCGCGTGGCAGGAGAGACGTCTTGGAATTTTTGGTCCCTCTTTAAGTATTCGATTGAAGGGATTGTCAATTTCTCGGATGCCCCATTAAACATTGCCTTTATTGGTGGACTGTTATCTTGGATTCTGGCCTTTATCATGGTGATTCTGATTGTGATCCGTACCTTAGTCTTTGGAGATCCTACTTCAGGTTGGCCATCTCTCATGACAGTGATTCTTTTCCTAGGAGGGTTCCAATTACTAACCATTGGGATTTTAGGGAAATATATAGGTAAAATCTTCATGGAAACCAAGAAACGTCCAATCTATGTCATCAAAGAGAAAAGTAAGTAAAAAGCAGAAAACTTCTGCTTTTTTTGCTATAATGATAGAGAAAAAGCATTCGAAAGGAACGTAACATGATTTTAATTACAGGTGCAAATGGTCAACTTGGAACGGAGCTTCGCCATTTGTTAGACGAACGAAATGAAGAATATGTAGCTGTTGATGTGGCTGAGATGGATATCACAAATGCAGAAAAAGTAGATGAGGTATTTGCGGAAGTAAAACCAACCCTAGTATACCACTGTGCTGCCTATACAGCTGTTGATGCGGCAGAAGAAGAAGGAAAAGAGTTGGACTATGCCATCAACGTGACTGGTACGGAAAATGTAGCAAAGGCATCTGAAAAGCATGGTGCAACCTTGGTCTATATCTCAACCGACTACGTTTTTGACGGTAAAAAACCAGTTGGACAAGAATGGGAAGTAGACGATCAACCAGATCCTCAAACTGAGTACGGTCGTACCAAACGTATGGGAGAAGAATTGGTTGAGAAACATGTTTCCAATTTCTATATCATCCGTACAGCTTGGGTCTTCGGGAACTACGGTAAGAACTTTGTCTTCACCATGCAAAACCTTGCGAAGACTCATAAGACTTTGACGGTCGTTAATGACCAACATGGTCGTCCAACCTGGACACGTACTCTTGCAGAGTTTATGACTTATTTGGCTGAAAACCGTAAGGAATATGGTTATTACCACTTGTCAAATGATGCGAAAGAAGATACAACTTGGTATGACTTTGCAGTTGAAATCCTCAAAGATACGGATGTAGAAGTGAAACCAGTGGATTCTAGCCAATTCCCAGCTAAAGCGAAACGTCCACTGAACTCAACAATGAGTTTGGCAAAAGCGAAAGCTACAGGATTCGTTATTCCAACTTGGCAAGATGCCTTGAAAGAATTTTATAAACAAGAAGTGAAATAAGAGAAATTTGAAGCGGCCCTTGAGGGTCGCTTTTCTGTTTGGATTAGGCAAAAAGCCTAGAAAATGGTATAATTGAATAGACTGTGAATGATTTGAAAGGGAACTCTATGCAACATGTTTTTATTATCGGAAGTCGTGGGCTTCCGGCTCAATATGGCGGTTTTGAGACTTTTGTGGACCAATTGGTTTCGCATCAAGTGTCTCCAGATATCCAGTACCATGTTGCTTGCCTTTCTAATGATCAAGCTTATCAACATTTTGACTACAAGGGTGTGGATTGTTTTACCATTAAAGCCCCTAAGCTTGGGCCTGCGCGTGTCATCGCCTATGATATGATGGCCATCAACTATGCCTTGAAGGTTATTAAGAAACAAAGAATTGAAAAGCCGATTTTTTATGTCTTAGGAAATACAATCGGAGCCTTTGTGGCGCCTTTTGCGCGCAAGATACATAAAATGGGTGGTCAATTCTATATCAATCCAGATGGACTGGAGTGGAAGCGGGCCAAGTGGGCCAAACCGATCCAAGCCTATCTCAAGTATTCTGAAAAGATCATGACGCGCCACGCAGATTTGGTGATTTCTGACAACCCAGGAATCGAGTCCTATATCAAGGAAGCCTACCCGTGGTCCAAGACGACCTATATTGCCTATGGGACCGACTTATCTCCGACCAGTCTGACCAGTCAGGATAGGAAGGTCAGAGAACTCTATCAGAAATGGCAGACACAGGAGAAAAACTATTACTTGATTTTGGGTCGCTTTGTCCCAGAAAATAATTATGAGACTGCCATTCGTGAATTCATGGCCTCTTCTACCAAGCGGGATTTGGTCATCATTTGTAACCATGAAGGCAATACCTATTTTGAGGAGCTCCGAGCTCGAACTGGATTTGATAAGGATCCACGTGTAAAATTTGTAGGAACGGTCTACGATCAAGACCTGTTGAAGTATATCCGTAAAGAAGCATTCGCCTATATTCATGGTCATGAAGTGGGAGGAACCAATCCAGGTCTCCTAGAGGCTCTCGCTCAGACGGATCTGAATTTGGTTCTAGGTGTTTCCTTTAACCAAACGGTCGCAAAGGACACAGCCCAATATTGGACCAAAGAAACTGGGAATTTGGCGCATTTGATTGACCAGGTTGATTCTTTAGAAGATGTATCTGAATGGGGTCAATTAGCTAAAACAAATATGAAGCATAACTTTACC
>JBKXCY010000057.1:0-8919 GCA_046994005.1 Streptococcus sp. | reverse complement strand
AGATATTTTCTTCACCTTCTCAGGATTTTTGATTACAGCGCTCTTGATCGATGAATTTGCGCGCAAGCAAGGAATCGACTACCTGGCATTCTTGAAACGGCGCTTTTACCGGATCGTACCACCCCTTGTCTTTATGGTCTTGGTCGTGATGCCCTTTACCTTTATGGTCCAACGTGACTATGTGGCTAGTATTGGCACTCAGATTGCGGCGGTCTTTGGTTTTGTGACCAATTTCTTTGAGATGGCAACTGGTGGTAGTTACGAAAGTAATTTCATTCCGCATCTCTTCCTTCATACGTGGAGTTTGGCTCTAGAAGTGCATTACTATGTGCTATGGGCACTTTTGGCATGGTTTTTGGCTAAGAGGGCTAAGACTGTTGGGAAATACCGAGGTATGCTCTTCCTGGCATCCAGCGGACTCTTTCTCTTTACCTTCTTGTCTATGTTCATCCGCGCCTTTCTGACAGCCAATTTCTCAACCATCTATTTCTCAAGCTTTACTCACATCTTCCCCTTCTTTGCGGGATCCTGCTTAGCGACGGTGACAGGAATTGCCAATGTCAGTCCTAATTTCACACGGATGGTACAGTCTTGGAGCATGAAAAAGACACTATCAGTCTTGGGTGGAAGCTTTGCCTTCTTGTTTGTGGTCAGTCTTTTCTTGCCATTTGATAGCTTATGGACCTATCTATTTGGCTTTCTAGCAGCGACAATCGCAGCTTGTGCTATGATTCTATCGGCCCGCATTCTCCATGAAAAGACGCCAGACAAAAAAGAACCAGCCATCCTTAATTTCTTGGCAGATACCAGTTATGGCGTTTACCTTTTCCACTGGCCTTTCTTTATCATCTTCTCTCAATATTTGGGAAATATGATGGCGGCTATTGTGACGACTATCCTGTCCTTGATTTTGACAGCTTTATCTTTCTATATCTTAGAGCCAACCATTGCAGGCAAGGAACCTCGTGTCTTTGGCATGAAGATGGATCTGAGTTTTTTGACCAAGCCTATCTTTTATCTTATGATTCCTTTAGCCTTGCTGATGATTGGAATTTCGGCCTTTGCGCCAACAGTCGGGGCCTTTGATGAGAGCCTGGTTGTAAGTGGCCTCAATCAAGCAGATAGCAAAATGCAGGTTACACGGACGCAAGTGGACAATGCGACTGCAACAGACTATAACGTCTCAAATGGTGTGACTATGATCGGAGATTCGGTCAACTTGAGGGCACAGGATTACTTGACAAATGCGATCCCTGGGATCCAGATTGATGCTGTAGTGAGCCGTCAGTTAGAAAATGGGATGAAGGTTTTCGAGACGGATATCTCCAATAAAGTTCTCCTTAAAAATGTGGTCATTGCCCTAGGAACTAATACCGTCAGCAACTACAAAGAGCTACTGGATCAGTATGTTGAAAAACTACCAAAAGGTCGTCGTTTGATTCTTGTGACACCATATGACGGTCGTTATGCGAGTGATCAGTCCAGTGAATCGGTCCAAACCCGTCTCTATGAGTTGGAATTGGCTAAGAAGTACGACTTTATCACCATTGCGGATTGGTACCAAGTGGCGGTGGAAAATCCAAACATTTGGGTCGGAACTGACTCGGTTCACTTCAATATGGAAACAAATGGTGGGGAGCTCTATGCCCAAACGGTCAAAGAAGCCCTAGATAAAGCGGAAAAAGGTCCGGTTAAGAAGTAGGTAGACTTCTTTGAAATTGCAATAAAACAAATAAATTAAACAGAATAAAAGCAACTTTTTACTTGTGGAAGGTTGCTTTTTTTAGTAAAATATAGAAAACGCTTACAAAAATTAAATGAAAATGTCACTTTGTGAAGAAAAAATTTTTAAAATAATTTCTTCACAATATAGCTAAAGAAAACCTAGTGAAAAGAGTGCATAGATAAAAACTTCACAAACTTATAGAAAAATCTTTGTGAAAGTTGCTTGGAAGTGTTTACAAAAATCTCAAAATAGAGTACAATTATATTGTGAAATAATTAACAAAACGAAATTTCTTACACTATTCTTGAAAATTTCCGAAAACATGAAAAAGTTCTAGAAAAGGATAAGGGTTTCAAACATTGGAGGAAAGCATCAAATGGCTGATAAAAAAACTCTCTCACCTGAAGAAAAGAAACTCGCTGCTGAAAAACACGTAGACGAGTTGGTGCAAAAAGCGCTGGTGGCGCTTGAAGAAATGCGCAAATTGAATCAGGAGCAAGTGGACTACATTGTGGCGAAAGCATCTGTAGCTGCTCTTGACGCACACGGTGAGCTCGCTCTTCATGCATATGAAGAAACTGGTCGTGGGGTCTTTGAAGACAAAGCAACCAAGAACTTGTTCGCTTGTGAACACGTTGTAAACAACATGCGTCACACGAAGACAGTTGGTGTCATTTCAGAAGATGACGTCACTGGTTTAACGCTGATTGCTGAGCCAGTTGGTGTTGTCTGTGGGATCACTCCAACAACAAACCCTACTTCAACAGCAATCTTTAAAGCATTGATTTCCTTGAAGACACGGAACCCTATCGTCTTTGCCTTCCACCCATCTGCTCAAGAATCATCAGCTCATGCGGCACAAATCGTACGCGATGCGGCAATTGCAGCTGGAGCACCTGAGAACTGTGTGCAATGGATTACCCAACCTTCTATGGAAGCAACCAGTGCCCTTATGAACCATGAAGGAGTTGCTACGATCCTTGCGACCGGTGGTAACGCCATGGTGAAAGCGGCTTATTCTTGTGGAAAACCAGCTCTTGGGGTAGGTGCCGGAAACGTACCTGCTTATGTTGAAAAATCAGCTAATATCCGCCAAGCAGCACACGATATCGTCATGTCTAAATCATTTGACAACGGAATGGTTTGTGCGTCTGAACAAGCGGTCATCATCGATAAAGAAATCTACGATGAGTTTGTTGAAGAATTCAAATCTTACCACACTTACTTTGTCAACAAAAAAGAAAAAGCCCTTCTTGAAGAGTTCTGCTTCGGTGTGAAAGCTAACAGCAAGAACTGCGCAGGTGCGAAATTGAATGCGGACATCGTTGGGAAACCAGCAGCATGGATCGCTGAACAAGCTGGCTTCTCTGTACCAGAAGGAACCAATATCCTTGCGGCAGAATGTAAAGAAGTTGGCGAAAAAGAACCGTTGACTCGTGAAAAATTGTCACCAGTCATCGCTGTTTTGAAATCTGAAAGCCGTGAAGACGGAATTAACAAAGCTCGCCAAATGGTTGAATTCAACGGTCTTGGTCACTCAGCAGCTATCCATACTGCTGATGAAGAATTGACCAAAGAATTCGGTAAAGCAGTCAAAGCTATTCGTGTTATCTGCAACTCTCCTTCGACTTTCGGTGGTATCGGGGATGTTTACAATGCCTTCTTGCCATCATTGACACTTGGATGTGGTTCTTACGGACGCAACTCTGTTGGGGACAACGTTAGTGCCATCAACCTCTTGAATATCAAAAAAGTCGGACGCCGGAGAAATAACATGCAATGGATGAAACTTCCTTCAAAAACATACTTTGAACGTGATTCAATTGAATACCTACAAAAATGTCGTGACGTTGAACGTGTCATGATCGTTACAGACCACGCTATGGTAGAGCTTGGTTTCCTTGATCGTATCATCGAACAGCTTGATCTTCGTCGCAACAAGGTGGTTTACCAAATCTTTGCAGACGTAGAACCAGATCCAGATATCACAACGGTTGAACGTGGTACAGAGATCATGCGTGCCTTCAAACCAGATACTATCGTCGCTCTCGGCGGTGGATCTCCAATGGATGCGGCCAAAGTAATGTGGCTCTTCTACGAACAACCAGAAGTGGACTTCCGTGACCTTGTACAAAAATTCATGGATATTCGTAAACGTGCCTTCAAGTTCCCATTGCTTGGTAAGAAGACCAAATTTATCGCTATCCCAACAACATCTGGTACAGGATCTGAAGTAACGCCATTTGCCGTTATCTCTGATAAAGCAAACAACCGTAAATACCCAATCGCAGACTACTCATTGACGCCAACCGTTGCCATCGTAGACCCTGCCTTGGTATTGACAGTTCCTGGATTTGTAGCTGCTGATACTGGTATGGACGTATTGACGCACGCGACTGAAGCTTACGTATCACAAATGGCAAGTGACTATACTGATGGTCTTGCTCTTCAAGCTATTAAACTTGTCTTTGAAAACTTGGAAAGCTCAGTCAAGAATGCGGACTTCCATTCACGTGAAAAGATGCACAATGCGTCAACGATCGCAGGTATGGCCTTCGCCAATGCCTTCCTCGGTATTTCTCACTCAATGGCCCACAAGATCGGTGCGCAATTCCACACCATCCACGGACGGACCAATGCGATCTTGCTTCCATACGTTATCCGCTACAACGGTACACGCCCAGCCAAGACAGCTACATGGCCTAAGTACAACTACTACCGTGCAGATGAAAAATACCAAGATATCGCTCGTATGCTAGGACTTCCATGTTCTACTCCAGAAGAAGCCGTTGAAGCTTACGCAAAAGCTGTATACGAACTCGGTGAACGCTGTGGTATCGAAATGAACTTCAAAGCACAAGGAATCGATGAAAAAGAATGGAAGAAACATTCTCGTGAATTGGCCTTCCTTGCTTACGAAGATCAATGTTCACCAGCTAACCCACGTCTTCCAATGGTAGACCATATGCAAGAAATCATCGAAGATGCTTACTATGGTTACAAGGAACGCCCAGGACGTCGTAAATAAGACGCTAACGAACTATTGATGTTTATCAGCTACCCCTACTCTTTCGAGTGGGGGATTTTTGATGGTATTTTCAAATTTTATGCTGACTATGGAAATTGTAAAATCGACTTTATCTTGGCGATTTAGAGTTGGAATTCTCTTTCTTTCATAGAAAATTAGACTTTTTTTAATAATCTGTGCTATTTTTATAGCATTACGAGCTAATTTATGTTACCCTATAGTGTGTGAATCTGCTTGTAGTTGAAGGGTTATGATAGCTTTTCAGTTATAGGAAACAGATAATAAGGAACCAAGAAAGGAGGCCATCTCATATGGAGTTAGAAGGTGAAGTGCAAGGAAGACAAGATCAGGCACAGAAAATTATTGACATACCCCAAAGAGATCAGGAAACTTCCACTTCAGAAGATCAGCCATCATCTGCTTCGGTGGTCTCTATGTATGGGCAGGAAAGATCTGGTCAAGGTAGTGGGCATTCGTCCAGCATTTCTAGCCTCCATCAGCAACTGGCAGGAGCATCTGGAACCCAGACTATTCAATTGCGGGAGGAATTGGTGCTGGCAGTAGCGCAGAATGCTTCAGCGCAAGCCACTGTGTTTGAGGCAGAGGTCAAGGATAAACTGGAAGAGGCCAAGGAGATGGTTTCCCATAAAGTCGCTGAGGTGTCTCAAATGGCCCACAGCATGGCTCAATTTTTAACAGACGCAGAAGTGGAGCAACTATTAGGGGAGTTCTCCATGGATACTTGTTGGGACCAAGCAGTAGAGGCGGAGAACCTCGCCCAAGCAAAGGCCTACTCTACTCGCTTGTCAGATTTGGCGGGTCAGTTGGAGGCTGCATCAGCTCAATTGGTGGACTTGGACAAGGGACAAGCGACGGCCTTTGATTTTTCATAAGTAGGAGAAAAAAATGTTAGAGATCCTGGGAGAGGACAGAGAACGAATTGAGGAGCTCCATCGAGAGATTAAAAAGGAGCAAGAGCGGATTGCGATCAGAAGTTTGATTGCAACGCAAAAAGCCTTGATGATGTTGGAAGGGATGAGTTTGCAGGTAACCTTGGGCGGTCAATCTGAAAAGATGCGCTCTTTTGCTACAACGACCCTAGTTAGTGATTTGAAAGATGGATTTACAGGAGGAGCAGCGGACGCGGTAGAAACAGCACTGAAATCAGTGAAGAAGCCGATTTTATTGAGTCCGATTAAAGGAGGTATGTGATGTACCATTCAGGAAATAGTGAATTAGAACAACTAGAAGATCGACATTACCGCTTCAATCAAAAGCTAAGCGAGCTGGAGTGGGATTATGCGGATATGCGTATGGATGTCCGCCAACATACAGAAAATTTAGTGGACTGGCTGAGTGCCCTTCATTTTCAAGCGCCAAGTGCGGAGGCCCAAAGTGGCTTGGAGCGTTTATTTGCCTTGCAAGAAGAGTTTGAGGCAGAACTCAAGCGCTATGAAGAGCGTTTAGAAGAAGAGCGTGAGCGCGAACAGCAAGAGTACTATAAGCAGCGTCAACAATTAGAACAAGGTGATTGAAACATTCCTCTGGTAGACATAAGAGGAATGTTTTTGTTTGCTCAAAAACTTTTAAAAATGTGCTCATAAATTCTTGCAAGCGCTTACTTAGTATGTTATAATATTCACAAAGAAACGAAAATAAAATGGTTTTATCAAACCAACAAAAAAGGAGTCGCTTATGAAAGCTGCAACTTATGTATCTGCAGGCAATCTGCAACTGCTGGATCAACCAAAGCCAGTGATCAAAAATCCAACGGATGCCATTGTGCGTGTCTTGAAGACAACTATCTGTGGGACAGACCTTCATATCCTAGGAGGAGATGTGCCAGCTTGTAAGGAAGGCACAATTTTAGGCCACGAAGGAATCGGGATCGTCGAAGAAGTCGGCGATGCGGTTAATAATTTCAAGGTGGGCGACAAGGTCATTATCTCTTGTGTCACAGCTTGTAATACCTGCTACTACTGTAAACGTAGCCTACCATCTCACTGTGAAGATGGTGGTTGGATTTTGGGTCACTTGATCAACGGAACCCAAGCAGAGTATGTCCACATTCCGCATGCTGATGGTAGTCTTTATCATGCGCCTGAAACTGTGGATGACGAAGCCTTGGTCATGCTCTCAGATATTCTCCCAACCTCTTATGAAATCGGGGTCCTCCCATCTCATGTAAAACCAGGGGATAATGTCTGTATCGTTGGAGCTGGTCCGATCGGTCTTGCAGCTCTCTTGACTGTGCAGTTCTTCTCACCAGCTACGATTATCATGGTGGACTTGTCTGAATCCCGTCTTGAAGCGGCTAAGAAATTTGGGGCAACTCATACCATTTGTTCCAGCGATATTGCTGAAATCAAGGCCTTTATCAATGAAGTGACGGACGGCCGTGGGGTCGATATTTCTATGGAATGTGTGGGCTATCCTGCTACTTTTGATGTCTGCCAAAACGTCATCTCTGTCGGTGGTCACATCGCCAATGTCGGTGTCCACGGGAAACCGGTTAGCTTCAATTTGGACGATTTGTGGATCAAGAACATTACCCTCAACACCGGTCTTGTCAACGCTAATACCACTGAAATGTTGCTCAATGTCTTGAAGTCAGGCAAGATCGATGCAACCAAGCTCATCACCCACCACTTCAAACTCTCAGAAGTTGAAAAAGCCTATGATGTCTTTAAACATGCGGGTGAAAACAATGCACTCAAGGTGATTATCGAAAATGATATCAGTGAATGAAGTGGCAACTAATGTTTGTTCATAGTTTTTTTAGACGGACCAGAGATATTCTGGTCCTATTTTCAACCCCAAAAAGCCAATGATTCCTTGCAAAATAAATTTGTTGTCTTATAATAGAAGTACAGAAAACGATTACATAAAGAGAAAGGTGTGTTCTTATGAAACAGTTTCGTTATCATCGTGAATTCTGGATGGACTTCCATTTCTGGATCTTGGTCTTGCTTTTAGTGGCTGTAGCTTTGACGATGCGGGCTCCGCTTTCGGTGGCTAGCATCGCTTATCTTGCTTTTGTTGGGATTTTGATCCTTCTTCAGGTCTTTCAACCGCCTGTATCGACACGGCAGTATCCAGAAGGTAGCTACCATTTCAATTGGACCTTCTATCGGGATACCCGACTGTATATCAATCTCTTTTTATTAGCGGGTCTCTTGGCAGGCCCAATTGTTTCATCGGATATGGTCTATTGGATCTTGCTTGGAGCCGTCGTCGGCTCTATTGGCTTTGTATTTGTTGTAAAGGAAAAAGCGACTCAAAAGATGGCCTAGGTAGATGAGATGGTTTCAATATTATAGAGTAGAAATACTTCTTTAGAATAATCAAAAAAACCAAGAAGGATGAGTTTTATCTCATCCTTCTTGGTTTTTTAAATAGGGAGACCATATTAAGATTTTCGAGAACGTTGACTAGAGAGTTTTTTGTGTTCCCAGTAGCTATTAAAGACAATTTCTTTTTGTTCTCGGTTGATATTAAGAAAATGGGCATAGATGAGGTCGACCACAATTAGTAAGGGGAGAACCGCCGAGATGCGATCGATATAGGTATTGCTTGGAAGAGGTGCAGCTGGCACCACTTCAGTGAAATCTTGGTGGATACCAGCAGGATTGGCAGTTACAAGGACTGTTTTTGCACCGTTTTTCTTGGCTTTCAACAAACTGTCTGTAATAGCACTCGTCTTACCTGATAAAGAAAATCCAATGACTAAGCAGGAGGAATCTAGAATGCTGGTGGTCTGATTAAATCCGTCTTGATTAGTCACGACTTCCCCTGCCACACCAAGTCGCATAAGGCGCAATTTCATCTCCCGAGCCACCAAGCTGGAACTTCCAATCCCGAAGTAATAGATCCGATCTGCTTGATCAATTAAATCTGCTACATGCTCTAATTGAGGATCTTTGACGAAATTTTCAGTGACATTACCGATATGGTGGTAGCGTTGCAAGACGCTGAGAGTGAGTTCGTCATGTTCTTGTACCTGTTTTTGATTTTTGGTTTCTTCGTTAAAGTGATAGACAAACTCTCGATAGCCGGTGAAACCACATTTTTGAGAGAAACGCGTTAAGGCAGCCTTTGAGACATGGAGTAACTCAGTTACACGAGAAGAGGACAGAGAGTGCTGTCGTGCTTCGGATGATAAAAA
>JBKXCY010000056.1:0-8952 GCA_046994005.1 Streptococcus sp. | reverse complement strand
GTTTGTACCTTAAAGACACGACCTTTTTGGACGTTTTCAACGACTTTATTGGCAAATTGAACGTTCAACAAGTTAGCAAAGTTTTTGTCGATATCTAGGTAGAGACCATTTGTTCCATTGACCAATGGATCAAAGTCTTTTTTTTCACGTGTTTCACCAACCACTGTCAAAGAGATACCAGCATCTTGAAGGGCTTTCAGTGTCGCTTCTTTGGTTGGTGTATCCTTTGTAAGATCAATGTCCTCATCTGTAATCAAGAAAGCAAAGCGATGGTTGTTTGCCCCAGTCCCCCAGTTGTAGTCTCCTGAAGTAGCGATATGATGCAATGGAACAGTAGCATTTTCATAGTAGCCTTTAGTTTTGATGGTTTTCAAAGCAGAAATGAAACTTTCTGGATCACTTGTGAACTTAGATCCATTGAAATCATGGTATTTAACTTCACTAGCTCTTTCGTATTCAACCAATCCTAAACGAGCTTGAATATTTTTTGCCGATAGATTGCGAACGAAGGTCTCGACATTCTTCATCGTATCCCTGATGTGAGAATCCATTGAAGTTGATTTGTCAATGACAAAGACGATGTCTGATGTTGCTTGAACTTCTTTTTTATTGACCACATCGGCTTCTTTTGTCACTTCGACTACAGTTGTTTTATTAACTGTTTCAGTTGTTGTCTCAGTGTAGTCCGCTGTTTCCTTGGTTGATGTAGCTGTCTTAGTAGATGAGACCGGTTTTGAAGTGCCAACAGGTGTGTTTGGATCTGCTAAGCTAGTCGTTTTGATGGTTGCTGTTGAAGTAGTGGTGGTGTCTGCACCGTCTGTTTTAGCAGATGGGCCAGTTTTTTTGACGTCCACAGCGATGATATCCCCAGTTTTTGCTTTATCAGCAGGAACAACTGGTGTATTGGCTTTGGCGTTGATTTCTTCTGTTGCAGCCGTGATAGGTGATTTTGCGGCTGTAGTAGCTGCAGGAGCAGCTTGGGTTGTGCTAGGTGCAACGTCATCAGCTGAAGCAATAGTCGTTCCTGTGAAGACAGTTCCTAAAACAACGGATGCTAAAGTTAAAGTTTGTTTACGTGAAATAGTATATTTTTTCAAAATACGTCCCCTTTTTAATAAACTTTTTTCTATCATACAGGTTTTTGAAAAACTTGTCAACGGTATAATAATCAAGGGTTTTGTCGACTTTTATATCCCTAATTATTAATAAAAAACCCAATGAGAAAAACATACACAAAATATTTTAAATATACAAATTGTGCAAAAGAAAATAGGATTCCTAGCAATTTGCAGGAATCCTTATTTTATCGGTATTTCTACTATATTTTTTAGTCGTAAAAAATACTAGCTAGTCACTTTATTTATGTTTCTGCATTAGCACTAAGAACAAAGACTACGACTAGTTTAGTAATTTTTCAAAGAATTGGATGACCTCCGGTTTGAGATTACTTTCCTTCGGTTCAACTAGTGAAACGTAAAAACTAATCCGTTCACTTTCTGCCATCGGAATCGCGATCAGTTCTTCTTCACCATCTGTTAGTGCAAGATCTGCTAGTAAACTGATCCCCACTTGTTTACGAAGGAGTTGTTTTAGAAGCTGAATATCATCCGTCTGAAAGAAGGGTGTAGCCTCATGGTGATAGCGCTCATTCAACTGTTCAAAGGCTTTTAAATGAACAAAGTGCTCATCTGGAATGATAAAATCTTCATCGATGACGTCTGAAAATTGTAATACTTTTTTGGAGGCTAGTGGATGGTTATGATGAAGGATATAGAAGAGATCTCGTTTGGCTATTTCTCTTACCTGGAAGCGATGATCTTTAATCGGTTCCAAACTCCCTAAAAAACTAGCATCTAGTTCCCCTTTGGAAAGCATTTCTAAAAGTTCGACAGATCCTTCTTGGACAGGATGGATACTTTGAAGAGCTGCAACATTACTGATAAAGGCGGGTTGTTTTCGGACAAGATAGTCAATGATGATTGGTGGGAAACCAACCGTATTGAATTGAGAGAGACTCCGGAGGATCTCTTTTTTGGCCCCTTGAATCTCAGGTAAGACCTTTTGAATATGTCGTAGCAAGATTTCTCCTTGGGGCGTCAATTTGAAAGTACGATGAGAAGGATCGTGCGCGATTAATGGACAGTGAAATTCCTTTTCTAGTCGTTTAATCGCATAGGAAACGGATGGTTGACTGATCCCGTGTTTTTGGGCAACCCCAGTAAAGGATTGCTGTTGACTAAGATCAAGAAAATAATAAAAGTCCTTAAGATTCATTGGGCTCCCTCTTCTAAATAGACAGACATGGATAAGCAAAAATTATCCGTGATAGCTAATTTGACTATATGATTTTTTGTTTGTTACAATCTGAGGTGAGTCAGAGGACAATTAAAGGCTATCTAAAAGATCTTCGAAAATCGTTAGGATCTTCTCCCTTTTTCCAACTGGAAGTTGCTTAATTTTCATATTTACTCTCTTAAGTGAAAGATTGTCGTTAGGATCTGAAGATGATTCAAGTGAATTAAAATTGAAGAATTCTTCAGGCGTTAACTCAAGAGCAGAAATGACTTTTTCAAGACTGTGAATGGTCAGATTCACGTTTTGATTTTCCAATTGATTGATGTATTTTAATCCAAGATCTGCCCGTTCCGATAGCTCCTCTTGACTCATGTTTTGTTTTTTTCGCAAATATTTGACCTTTTGCGCTATATACCGTTGTAAATAATGTTTTGTTTTCATGTAACCAGAATACAAGTTTTAAATGACAAAAATAACACCTTAAACAAAACAAAGTATCTTATAACAAACATATTTTGGATTTATTATCTATGGCTTTTATAGGTATTGATCATCATAAGTAGAAAAAAGAATACCTGAAAACAGTGGATCTTTTGATGAGAATAACCTTCTAAAAGGTGGAAAGGAACAGGCTTTTTTAAGAGATGACTATGACGATCTAGGAAGTGATGGATAAGCCTATTATTTTGTTATCTTTTGAAATCGCATCATTTTCGGTTGTATCGCCTGAACTTTCATTGACTGATTTATTCATATTGTATCATATAGATAACAAAGTGTCATTTAAAGAAAAAGTGTTATAATAGAATAAACTAAATAAGGAGGTCACATGATGACTGCACATGATATTTTAAACAACCCTTTCCTCAATAAAGGAACTGCCTTTACTTTAGAGGAACGTAAGCAACTAGGTCTCATTGGCCTCCTGCCACCTTACGTCCAAACTATTGAAGAACAAGCAGCGCAAACTTATGCGCAAATGCAAACAAAGGTTAATGATTTGGAAAAACGTTTGTTCCTAATGGAAATTTTTAATACAAATCGTACTCTATTTTACTACCTATTTGCTCAACATTTGGAAGAGTTTAATCCAATTGTCTATGATCCAACTATTGCTGATACCATTGAAGGGTATAGCGATCTCTTTGTAGATCCACAATATGCCGCATATCTTGATATCAATCATCCTGAAAATATCGAAGCAACTTTGAAAAATGCAGCAGGGGACCGTGAAATTCGTCTTATTGTTGTGACAGATGCAGAAGGTATTCTCGGTATTGGTGACTGGGGTACAAATGGTGTTGATATTTCTGTTGGGAAATTGATGGTCTATACTGGAGCTGCAGGAATCGATCCTTCAACGGTGCTTCCTTTGGTCATTGATGCAGGTACCAACCGTGAAGAATTGCGTAACAATCCTAATTACTTAGGAAATCGTCACGAACGTGTGCGTGGAGATCGTTATTATGATTTTATCGATCAATTTGTTCAAACTGCAGAACGCCTCTTCCCTAAACTCTATCTGCACTGGGAAGATTTTGGTCGCTTAAATGCTGCTAACATCCTTGAAAAATACCGGAAGCAAATCCCAACCTTTAACGATGATATCCAAGGAACTGGTATTGTTACCCTAGGTGGGATCTTTGGGGCATTGGATATTACAGGTGAAAAATTAACGGATCAAGTTTATCTCTGCTATGGTGGTGGGACTGCTGGTGCAGGGATTGCTTCTCGTGTCCTTCGTGAAATGGTTAGTGAAGGTCTACCTGAAGAAGAAGCTTATAAACGCTTCTTTATGGTCGACAAACAAGGTCTCCTTTTTGATGATATGGATGACTTAACGCCGCAACAAAAACCATTTGCTAAGAAACGTTCTGATTTTGCCAATGCAGATCAGTTGACGGACCTTCTTGAAGTAGTGAAGACGGTTAAACCAACCATTCTTGTGGGAACTTCAACTCAGCCGAATACTTTCACAAAAGAAATTGTAGAAGCTATGTGTGAAAACACTGAACGTCCTATCATTTTCCCATTGTCAAACCCGACCAAACTAGCTGAGGCAAGTGCCAAAGATTTGATCGAATGGTCAGACGGAAAAGCATTTGTTGCAACAGGAATTCCAGCTGGTACAGTTTCCTATAAAGGTGTGGACTACGTGATTGGTCAAGCGAATAATGCCCTGATTTACCCAGGTCTTGGACTTGGTATGCTGGCTTCTGAAGCGAGTCTTTTGACGGATGAAATGATTGGAGCAGCCGCACATTCATTGAGTGGGATTGTCAATCCAGGCGAACCAGGAGCACCAGTCTTACCTCCATTCAAGTATGTAGCTGATGTTTCTATCAAAGTAGCAGAAGCAGTTGCTAAAAAAGCGCAAGAACAAGGTCTTGCGCGTGCTCAAGAAACAGATATGGCTAAAGCGGTACGTGATTTGAAATGGTATCCAGAATATAAATAAGTAAATTTAATGGAGGTGTACGAGTGCGACTGGATGCCTTGTACACCTTTTCTTGTATGTCCTGTTAGATAGAAAGGGAGACTATGGAAATCTTTTTAACGTCAATTCAGAGTATTGTACCCATTATCGTCATCATCATTCTTGGTTATTTCTTGCAAGTCCGAGGTTGGTTTCAAGAGAGTTTTGGAAATGACTTATCTAAACTGATTATGAACGTGGCCATGCCTGTTGCAATTTTTACCTCTGTTCTTAAATATTTAACTTTAGATAAATTGATTAGCTTGTCTGGCGGTTTGTTGTATACGTTTATCGCCTTCATTCTTGGTTACCTAGCGGCCTTTATCGCAGTGAAAGTTTTTAAAGTGCGCCCAGGTCGTCGAGGAACCATGATTAATACCTTTGTTAATGCTAATACCATATTTATTGGTTTGCCTTTAAATATCGCTCTGTTTGGAAATCAAGCCCTTCCTTACTTCTTGGTTTATTATATTACAAATACAGTATCTACTTGGACATTAGGTGTCTATCTGATGACTTCTGATAGTAAAGAAGGGGCTTCAAAACAGGCTCAAAAATTTAATTGGAAGAAGCTTTTCCCAGCTCCTTTATTAGGTTTTCTCGTAGCCCTCGTCTTTTTGGTGTTGCGTATTCCTGTTCCAAGTTTTGCAGAAAGCACCTTGACTTATATTGGTAGTTTAACAACGCCCTTATCTCTTGTCTATATCGGTATCGTCCTAGCTAAGGCAGGCCTTAAGACGATTCGCTTTGATAAAGATACCATTATCACACTGGTTGGTCGTTTTATTCTTGCACCTGTCATCATGCTCTTGGTTCTGAAGTTCTTCTCTCCAAATATGGTGGCACCAGAATTTAGAACCTTTATGATTCAATCAGCAACACCAGCTTTGGCAGTTCTTCCTATTCTTGCCAATCAAGGTAAAGGCGATGTTGAGTTTTCAACGAATGTGGTCACTCTCAGCACAGTCTTATTTGTGATTGTGGTTCCAATTCTGCAGACATTGTTGGGATAGCATTTATATGAAAATGATGTAGTTTTAGTGCTATACATTCGTCAAAAAGGACGTCGGATATTATACTCGACGTCCTTTTTAAACGGATGACTAGATCAACACATAGGTTTCAACCGCATGCCCAGCCCCGTTTTCATTGTTGGTCTTTGTCACGACTGCTGCTCCCTCTTTCACTTCTTGTGGAGCGTTGCCCATAGCGACACCGATGCCTGCTTTTTTGAGCATAGGAAGGTCATTGAAGTTGTCCCCCATGGTGAGGACTTCTTCTAAGCTCAAGTGGTAGTGATTAGCGAGCTCAACCAGAGCATCCTCTTTAGAGACGTGCTTAGCGGTAACTTCTAGGTAGTTGGCTTTGGAGAGATAAAAGGCGGTAGAAGGGAAGTCGTCGGCAGAAATAGCACGATAGAGGGCTTGGATCTCTTCTGGTTCTCCAATTAAGAGCAATTTGTGGAGGGGCTTTGTCGTATCCAGCAAAGGATCCAATAGGGGGAGAATATGAGGTTTTTCCCCTGTAATCCGGGCTTCCTCTTGGCTCCATTGGTCGAGATGATCGGTCATCCAGTCTTTTCCACTATAGAGGTTGATCGAAACTTGAGGGAAGTGTTGGTTGGCCCAATCAATAAATTGACGGGCTTCAATCTTGTCTAAGGGATGCTCAAACAGAACCTGCTCTCCTTTTTGGATTAAGGCTCCATTGTAGCAGGCCATAGGACAGTCCTCTATGCCGAGCTCTTTGGCAATAGGAGCCATCCCTTTTGGAGAGCGAGCAGAGGCCAGCACGAAAGGAATGGTTTCGCGCTTTAAATCCGGGATCAATGATGCCAACTCTGGATCGATCTGATGGTGATCATTTAAAATAGTGCCATCGATATCGCTAATGATGAGACGAATGTGAGACATAAACTTACCTCCTAGTAGAGAATAGTGGTTTCGTTGCCGACTTGTTTAAGGATGTCAGGGCTTGGTTTTTGGTCAGTGATCCAATAGTCAAATTGTTTGAGACGAGCAAGATAATAGTTTCCATTTTTCGTCCATTTAGAACTTTCTGCCACAAGGATCTTGGTGCGAGATCGTTCAAAGACGAGGGATTTGACGGCAACGTCTTCTGCATCTTCAAAGGTGACCTCGCCGTTGGCCAAGCTACCAGCTCCAAAAAAGGCAACATCAAAGCGAAGATTGTCCAGTATTTGTGCTTGGTCCGCAGCATAGTAGAAGCGGTTTTTGGGATAGAATTTTCCTCCTAAGAGATGAAAGTCAACCTGGGAATGGCTACTGAGTTGGATAGCATTGTCAAGGGAGTGCGAATAGACTGTAAGATCTCCATCAAGTAGGCCTGCCAGCAAAGTGATTGAGGTAGAGGCATCGAGAAAGATCACTTGTCCATTTTGGATCCATTGCAGGGCTTTTTGAGCCATGGCAGTCTTTTCCTTGTTAGCCTTTTGACTGCGGTCTAGATAAGAAGGGCCAGGTTCTTTGTTTAAGGGAAGGAGACCACCGTGTGTCCTGCGAACCAGCTGGCGTTGGCTAAGGAGAGCGAAGTCACGACGGATGGTATCTTTTGAGACCTTGAAGTAGTCGACCATTTCTTTGGCCGATAGTTGTTTTCGCTCTTCTAAGAGTTCTAATATTTTTTCGAGTCGCTGTTCCTGATACATTAGCTTACTCCTTATTTCTGTTCTTGCCTTCATTGTACACTATTTTATAAGCGGATGCAAGTTTTATTAAGTGTTTTTAAGTGTTTTTGATCTTTTTTCTTGCAAAACCTTATTCTGACGTTTGTTTTAAAGGGGGAATTCTGCTATAATATGTCAAAATAACGTGGAGGTTTCCTTATGGCCAGTGAATATGAAAAAATGATTGCAGGTGATTTTTATAGACCTGCGGACCCTGAATTACGGGCTTTGGCCCAAGCCTCTCGGGAGAAACAAGAAGCTTTTAACCAAGAGGTAGATCCTAAAAAGGGGGCAGCTATCATCAAAGAGTGGTTTGGTTCAACCGGTGAAAACCTCTATCTTAATCGCCAGGTTCTTGTGGATTATGGGGTCAACATCCATCTGGGAGAAAATTTCTATGCCAATTACAATTTGACCATGTTGGATGTATGTCCCATCACGATTGGAAAGAATGCCATGATTGGTCCTAATTGCCAATTTTTGACGCCCTTGCACCCACTGGATCCAGGCGAGCGCAATTCTGGTCTCGAGTACGGGGCGCCGATTACGATAGGAGATAACTTCTGGGCAGGAGGAGGGGTCACCATCCTTCCTGGTGTCACGCTGGGTGACAATGTGGTCGCTGGCGCAGGAGCAGTGGTCACCAAGTCTTTCGGAGACAATGTGGTCCTTGCAGGAAATCCAGCCCGTGTCATCAAAGAAATACCCGTCAAAAAGGAGAAACGATGATCCATAAACATGAAATTCCTATTTTAGAGTTTGATGACAACCCGCAGGCAGTCATTATGCCGACCCATGAGGGGTTAGACCTGCACCTACCTGAAAAAAGTGTTTATGCTTTCTTGGAAGATGAGATTGATCGCTTTGCGGAAGCTGTTGGAGCCAAACAAGTAGCTAGCTTTGTCTCAGCTACCAAGACTTATCCAGTTTATGTCATGGAACACCAAGGAGAGGAAATCTGCTTGGCCCAGGCGCCAGTTGGATCTGCAGCTGCTGCTCAATTCATGGATTGGTTGATTGGCTATGGAGTGAAGAAGATCATTTCCGCGGGTAGCTGTGGGGTCTTGGTGGATATAGAAGAAAATGCTTTTTTAATCCCGACCAAGGCCTTGCGAGATGAGGGAGCTAGTTACCATTATGTGGCACCTTCTCGTTATATGGAAGTGGATCGTCAAGCGCTGACCGCCATTGAAACTGTCCTGAAAGGAAAAGAAATTCCTTATCAAGAGGTCATGACCTGGTCGACGGACGGCTTTTATCGAGAAACACCTGACAAGGTGGCCTATCGCATTCAAGAAGGCTGTAGTGTTGTAGAGATGGAGTGCGCTTCGCTTGCAGCAGTAGCCCGGCTTCGTCGTGTGGTTTGGGGCTTGCTCCTATTTACCGCAGATTCCCTTGCAGATCTGGAAAATTATGACCAGCGTGATTGGGGCTCCCAAGCTTTTGACAAGGCCTTAGGACTTTCGATAGAGATGGTCCATCTTCTGTGAGTCTT
>JBKXCY010000055.1:0-9195 GCA_046994005.1 Streptococcus sp. | reverse complement strand
GTCCCACAATCAGGACCTTTTCCCCCTCGTAGATGGTCAGGTTAATCCCCTTTAAGGTCGGCTCAGACTGGGCCTTATACTGGAAGGAAAAATCCTT
Organism: Streptococcus sp.; assembly: GCA_046994005.1. Taxonomy (GTDB): domain Bacteria; phylum Bacillota; class Bacilli; order Lactobacillales; family Streptococcaceae; genus Streptococcus. Next base: position 9,098 of record JBKXCY010000055.1, on the reverse strand, counting down.
CAATTCAATGATTGCTTCTTTCATTTAGTTTGCCTTTTCCCATAAGAGCGCAAATTGGATGGCTAACTCTGCAATTCGATCCTTGCCATCTAAATCCTCATGACTAGATAAGGTTCGGATATCCCATTTTTCTTCTGAGAGGTGGTCAGCCGCGTAGAAGAAATGGCAGAGTTCAAATCCCCGAAAAGCTGCTAAGGCTGCCACTGCCGAACATTCCATATCCACACAAATAGCTCCTGCTTTCTTTCGACGCTTCATCTTGTCGATGGTTTCCCGGTAGGGAGCATCTATCGTCCACACTTTTCCTGACTGATAGGAAACCTTGTGATGATCCAGAAAGGCTTGGAAGAGAGGGAGGCTTTTCTTATTTACTTCCACTTCATCACTAGCCGGAAGATAGTGGTAACTTGTCCCCTCGTCACGAAGAGCAGCCGTCGGAATGATGATGGAGGTTGCTTCGATATCACGGTCTAAAACCCCACAGGTTCCAAAGAGAACGAGTTTTTCCATTCCAAATTGAATCAGGTCCTCTATAATTCCCACACAGGAAGCAGCCCCGACAGGTGCATTAAAGGCAGCGATCTGTTGGTCTCCAATAGTGATCCCATAAACCAGAACTTCAAAGTTGGCCATGGAGGTTCTTGTGATGACCTCATGTTCATAATTTTCAAGGAGGCGCGCAAAAGTTACTCTGGAAAAGCAAGAGATGACTACTTTGGGAAATCCTTCAATTGGTTTGTGTAAGTCTTGTGGATTAATAATCGCCTGTCTGTTGGCGTCAAATTCTTCTAACAACATCTCGTGCACCTCATTCATTCTACTTCTAGTTCTCTATTATACCACAATTAGCCTGCTCGATGGTTTTTGCTCAAAAGAAGAAACATAAAAAAGAACCGTTCTCAGACGTTAGATTTTTCGGATCAAACGTCGGAAGGACAGTTCACTTCGATATTTTTTACTTGTTTTCCAATTGCGCTAATTCTAGCAAGCGTTCTTTGGACAATTTTTTAATTTCAATTTGACTAGCATCAAGCAGCTGGTATTCATCTGGTTCTAAGGCCTCCAGTAAGTCCTTCAGAGCAAGAGAACCAATTGGATGGTAATTTTCTGGCTTATCCGGATCTCCATCGATCGCAACCAATAGCACCCGCCAATCAATGATAGCTGCTAAGCCCACGATTTCTACATATTCTGCAGGAACATGTGGCACCCGTGGCAAGACCGTATCCGTATCTTCTGTCAAGCTATAGCTGGCTAAGAAGGTTCCTGTCTCCTCCTGTTGGTAAAAACGGACTTGACTGAAATAAGCTGCACTATATTGAATCTTCTTAATAAAGGCAGAGTAGGCTTCTAGTGGATGGACATGGTTCAAGACTTCCTGCACTGTATCCCGATCCAAATAAACCGGATGAGCGAAGCCTTGTACTTCAAACTCTTTTAGATCTTTTTCTTTCGTCAAATTCCCCAGCGTTTCTAGGATAACGACTTCATAGTCAAAATGGAAAATAGAATCTGGAGTATAGCTCACGCCGTCGCTAGCCACGATCTCCGTTCCTAATACTTCTGCGAGGCGACTGATCCATCGAAGGGCCAACTGCCAATCTTCTTCTATCGCAAAAGAAGGAACCTGAATTTGATAAGACTCTTCCTCATCAAAATAGCGTAACTGCAGAGGGAGACCACTCTTTCTATACACGATACAGTTCAAGCCTTCAAAATCATTTAAGGGACGATGAAGGGTGGCAGGATCATAGTTGTAGGTTGTTAACCCCTCCACTAATTTAAGAACTTCCTGTGCTGCGAGTACTTTCTGATAGCCAAATAAGCTCTTTTTATTTTTGATTGAAAACACGATACTCATTTGTTTTCTCCTTTTTGAAATCGCTTACCCAAAGTATAGCATAACTTTCAATCAATTTCCATATAAAAACAGCCTGAGCTTTCAGACTGTTTGTTCAGATTAAGCAGGGCTACCATCAAGTGTCTCACCGATAAGGGCCAAACGCTCAGCAACCTCTGCTTGTGACAAGTTGCGTTCTTCTACATAGCGATTACGTGGGTGAACCCGGCACTCGTGTGAGCAACCACGGAGGTATTTATCTTCGTTCTCTTCCGAGGTCAAGATCCGACGGTTACAGAAAGGATTTCCACAGTTGACATAGCGTTCACAGGGCGTCCCATCGAACCAGTCTTTTCCGACAACGCTTGGATCGACATGGTTGATATCAACCGCAATTCGCTCGTCAAAGACGTACATTTTTCCATCCCACAGTTCTCCTTGAACTTCTGGGTCTTTCCCGTAAGTTGCGATTCCTCCGTGCAATTGACCGACATCTTTGTAGCCTTCACGGACCATCCAGCCTGAGAATTTCTCACAACGGACACCACCCGTACAGTAAACTACGACACGTTTGTCCATGAATTTTTCCTTGTTATCACGGACCCATTGTGGCAATTCGCGGAAATTGCGAATATCTGGGCGAATAGCGCCACGGAAGTGTCCAAGGTCGTACTCGTAGTCGTTACGAGTGTCAAGGACAACGGTATCTTCGTCTAGAAGAGCTTCTTTAAATTCTTTTGGAGACAAGTAAGCACCTGTTGTTTCAAGTGGATTGATGTCCTCATCAAAGTTTTCATCTTCTAATCCAAGGTGAACGATTTCCTTTTTGTAGCGAACAAACATTTTCTTGAAAGCTTGCTCTTCTTCCTCATCAATCTTGAACCAGAGGTCCTCCATCCCTGGAAGGCTGTGAACGTAGTCCATGTATTTTTGAGTGGTTTCATAGTCACCAGAAACCGTTCCATTGATTCCTTCGTCAGCCACTAGGATACGGCCTTTCAGACCGATGGATTTACAGAAGGCCAAGTGATCAGCCGCAAATTGTTCCGCGTTTTCGATGGGAACATATTTATAGTAAAGTAATACACGAATAGGTTTTGCCATGTCATTCTCTTTTCTAAGATTAAATTATCAGAATTTTTCATTCAACTATACCAGTATACTCTCCCAAGAAAACGAATGCAATTTATTTGACTGAAAAATAAAAGCCTGGTTTCCCAGACTTTTATACGACGAAACCAGGATTCCAACTTCCTACTCTTCCTTTTCTAACTGATCCAGATAGGCTTCATAGCGTTTTTTCTCAACTTTTGCAAGGAGCATTACAAGGGTATTCATCCCCCATACAATCGGAAGATTCAGTAAAAAGGTAATAGGAAGTACTAGTAAGAATTTTGAATGGAAGGGATTGGCCTGATAGACAGCCTGGTTTAATTGAAAATTTTGAGCCCAGATGAACAAGGAGAGAATTGAGGTTACTGCTACAATTCCCGTCGCATTTAGATAGCTATAACTGATAAATTTCACACCCAATCGTTGACAACGAACAGAGTAATACAATCCTGAGACGATGAGTAAGGCTACCACCATGATTGGACTGAGCCCCACCTTAGATGTAAAAATGGATCCCACACTAAAAACAGTTAAGGCAAGGAAAAGAAAACCAGCCGTCTCAGCACCAGCCTTATTAGCTAAGCCTTCTTCTCGTTCATCTATGATTTGTTTGTTCAGCAATTGTAATCTCATCTCTTCCTCCTTATTCTTCATCCTCTAACTCTGCCTCAATCTTCTCTTGTTTTTTCCGATTGATAAAAGCAAGTGGTTTTTCAAGCAGATCTGTCAGGATGGCAAAGACGAGAATTTCTAATAAAATTTTGACCAGATACTTGGGACTGAGCATAAAGCTCATTGCTTCTCGCTTTCCAATCACATCCATGGCTATCATCAGCACAGCAAAGACTAGACCTGACCCAAGGCGACTCAACCAGCTATCTTTTTCTAACATATCTCGGATATCAATCCCTGAACTGATCCTTCTTAGCAGAGCATAAGCCCCCATGGCAATCAGAAGGAACATCTCAGGGAGATAAGCGACTAGGTCTAAGTCCAGGATACTGGACTTCACAAAGGCAGATAGGGCAATAAAGCAGGTCATGCCAAGGACAAGTTCTCCTGCGATTTTTCCATCAAGTAGCATAGTCCGTTCATCTTTTACAATTGGTTCTTTCTTTTGTTTCATATTCTTCCTCTTTCTATTATTAAAACTGTTACTCCCAGAACAGTTGATCCAGCGTCTTATCCAAGGTCTTACAGATGGCAAGGCAGAGACTGAGGGTTGGGTTATACTTTCCCGCCTCAATCAGACCGATGGTCTGGCGCGTCACTCCAATGGCATCTGCAAGATCCCCCTGGGTCATATCATGCTCGACCCGGGCCATTTTTAATTTGAGATTTTTCGCCACAGGCTTTTCCTTTCTTATTTTTATAGCTCTATTATACACTATATTTTCTATTTTGCAATATATATCTTGCATTTTGTAAAAAATATTTTTTACAAAACAAAAAAAGAGGCTGGAAAAAAGTCCTAGCCTCTCAATTGTCTTTGGATTGTCGAGCAAGATGCAGTGGTTGAGTGGGCTCTACTACGCTGATTTCATCAGCTTTACAGCCTACTCAACTGTGCGAGAAGGTGGGACGACGAAATCGAATTCTAACGAATTACCGATTTCTGTCCCACTCTCTTATCTTCTGTACATTTAATCTTTGGTCAAACTTCCATCTTTTGTTTGAGTCCGTGCATAAGCGATCAAGAGAAGAGAACCTGCAACAGCCACTGTTAATGCATTAAAAGAACCCGCAACAACACCTTGTAGGAAGACTTTATTGGCACTTTCCTTGTAGATCAAGACATCTCCAACCGGAGCAATCAAGCCCCAGATCACAAGGTTGGATACGATTTGAACGATGTTAAAGACAATTAATTCTTTCTTTGTCACTTCCCCTTTGAATTCACCGATTTGTTTGCGGAAGAAACCAACAAAAAGTCCAAACAAACCACTTGAAATGATCCAAGTCCACCAAAGACCACCTGACATAGCATCCTTAATGGCATGACCAATCAAGCCGATTAAGAAACCGACAATCGGACCAAAAACTACACTAAAGAGAGCTTGAAGGGCATATTGCAACTGAATGCTCGTATTCGGTGCAGGTGCAGGGATTTGCAACATAGCAATCACGACAAAGAGGGCTGCTCCAACCCCAATAGCCACAACATCTTTAATTGAAAATAATGATTTCTGTTTCATTCTGATATCTCCTATTAATTTTCCATTTTTCTAATCTCGATATGCCAAGAAGCCCCAACTCCTACATTATAGGCCTTGGCAAAGGATCCCTGGTTGATGGCAAGACCAACACGGTAAAGGGAATTGATATAAAGGATTGGCTGTCCAATCCGCACGTCGGCGAAAGACTTGCCGTAGGTTACTTGGTTTTGGTAAACCAGCATGTCATTGTTATAGATGGTCACTTCAAAACGTTCCCCAAATTCAGGTGACAAATGATTGAACTCTTCCCGAGTAATGGAAGTCCAAAGAGAACCAAAGCGCACATCTAGGATGTCAACTGCACCTTTAACAAGATTGTCCTCCATAACCGTTTCCACCACTGGGATTTCTACAATGTGTTCAACACTGAGTTCTGGTCCCACTTCCTCAAAGCTGATATGGCCACTGGCTAACTTAGCTCCTGTATAGGCATAGACATCACGCCCATGGAAGGTATAAGAAAACTCTGTATTGGCCCGGCGGTTCTTCACCTCTGAAATCTCACGGATAGCAACAATCCCTACATGTTTCTTGATGAAAGAGAGAGTCCCATTATCCGGAGTGACAATGTATTGATTCTTCGCCGTTTTAGCTACCACACTCTTTCGTTTAGAACCAACACCAGGATCGACCACCGAAACAAAGGTCGTCCCTTCTGGCCAGTAATCTACTGTCTGAAAGAGACGGTAACTCCCTTCAAAGATATTGTAGGGGGTAATATCATGAGTTAAGTGGTGAATTTTAAGGGTTGGTGATTCTTCTAAAGCAACCCCAATCATAGCTGATACTGCTCCATCCACCAAACCAAAGTCTGACTGAAGAACTAGTAAATTATTGTGCATCTTTATCTCCTTTTTTGGCCAATAATGGAAGAAGGATGTTCGATAGTCCCCATCCTAATCCAGCACCCAGTATGACCGTGAGGACAAACCAAGTGATGGTCGCTAGATCTGGTGATACCATCACCCGATTGACATAGTCTATCGATTTACCACGATCCAGTAACGACATGCGGTAACTGGCTGGATAGAACCACATCATAAGAATGGGCCCTGTCGTCGCAAAGGCAAAAATAACAAAAGACAAGGCATTTCGTAAATTCGAGCGAAAACGACCACTTGAGGCGACCATCTCCGCAAAACTTCCGGCGATCAATGCTGGAATAAAGGCACCTGCACCATGACGCGAAAAGAGGAAGAAGGATCCGATCACGCAGCCAACTATAAAGATAGATCCAACTCCTTTTATTCTTTCTAGATAATAGCGGTAGATCGTCCCGCCAAACAGGGCTGAAAAGGCAGGAGCATAAAACATATTCCCTTGATGATCGACCAGATTTCCAACTAAGACCCCCAGTCCAATCGCAAGAAAATAGAGGAAAGTGAAGGCTCCAACTTGTTTTATTTGATTCACATTTATTCTATTCATTGGATACTGATCCTAACGGTGGCTAATTTTCTTCGAAAGGAAGTCCCCGATAAATTGGACCAGAACGATCAGAATCAGGATCAATAAGGTCGCCACAAAGATGACATCATTGTTAAACATGTTTTTCCCGTAGTTGATGGCCAAGGTTCCTAATCCTCCAGCACCAACGGCACCCGCCATGGCGGTTTCTCCAATCAAGGAAATAATGGTCACTGTTGTCACACGGATCAAATCAGGAAGCCCTTCACGCAGGTAGACACCAACAATATCCCAGAAGGTTGCCCCACTGGCTTGTGCTGCTTCAATCACGCCTCCATCCAACTCGGACAAGACTACTTGGACTTGGCGGGCAAAGAATGGAAAGACAGCCAAAGACAGCGGAACAAGGGCTGCTGTAGGACCAATGGTATTTTTCAAGAGCAAGTAGGTCAAGGGATTAATAAAGGCCAACAAGATAATGAAAGGAATGGCGCGGAACAAGGAAGTAATCTTATCCAAAATTTGGAAAACGATTCTATTTTCGATGACACCACCTGGACGGGTCAAGACTAACAAAAGTCCTGTCACCAAACCTAAAAATCCACCAATAATGAAGGAAATAACGGTCATGTAAAGAGTCAAGTAAATAGCGGTTCCCCATCCATACTGGCCAGACCACCCTAATTTATAGACATTTGGTAAATATGTTTGAATTAACTGGATCATGCTTTTCTCCCATCTTTCACAATAGTCACGGAAACTCCTGCATTTTCTAACTCAGCTTTGGCCGTTTCCAGATTTTGAGTCTCACCTGATAAGATGACCACCAATTCTCCGACAGGAGTGTGATCAAGGATCTCGATGTTCCCAAATAAAATGTTGGCAGATACTTGGTACTGCTTGTAAATATCATTGATGATGGCTGTATCTGTCACAGAACCTGCATACTTGAGATGCGCCAACATCGAATCATCAGGCAAGTTCTTCACAATCGCTTGTTGGTTGATTTTCACCATGGCTTCATCGATACCTGTTGCAACTGTGATAAAGTCTTGCGTCAAAGCATTTTTCGGATTCGAGAAGATATCTAACACAGACCCTTCTTCAATCAGCTCGCCATTTTGCATGACAGCTACCCGGTTGGCAATATCTTTGACAATTTGCATCTCATGGGTGATCAAGACAATGGTTAAGCCAAGTTTTTTGTTCAATTCTTGCAACAAAGCTAGAATTTGTTTGGTCGTCTTTGGATCCAAGGCTGAAGTTGACTCATCTGAGATCAAAATCTTTGGATCGTTGGCAAGGGCACGCGCAATCGCTACCCGCTGCTTTTGACCACCAGACAATTGGGCCGGGTAATTCTCTGCACGGTCAGATAGACCAACCAAATCCAACAATTTCGCCACTTTCTCATTCTTTTGTTCTTTGTTCAATTTAGAATGTTTAAGAGCAAAGGCTACATTTTCTGCGACAGTCATTTGAGCCATCAAGTTGAAGTGTTGGAAAATCATTCCGATATCCCGACGTTTCTCCCGAAGGGCAGCCGGTTTTAGGGTCACCTGATCTTGATAAATCACATCTCCATCCACAGTGATGGTTCCGGCACTAGGCACTTGCAAGAGATTGATCACCCGAACCAAGGTCGATTTCCCCGCTCCGGAATACCCTACAATCCCATAGATATCGCCTTCATTAATATGAATGGTCACATCTTTGACGGCTTGGATCTGACGTTTCTTTTGCTGGAAGGTCACATCAATGTGGTCCAGCTGAATCATTGCTTTACTCATAACTTGCTATTAACTCCTTTATCAATTCAATATGGGTGTAATAATCGGCGATTTTCACATTTTCGTCGCCCCCATGATCACGGCTGTTGGCATTGCCAATTCCAAAGGCTGCCATCGGTACCTGCAAAGCCTCAAATACCGTATGCATGGGCCCTGTCCCCGCAGTTGTTGGAAGAACAGAGACCCCTTCTCTATAGAAGTCTTTGGCCAACCGAATGACATTTAAAATCGATGGGGCACTCATATCACTTCGGTAACTCATTTCACCGAGAGTATAGATCAATTCGACCTGATCATAGCTATTTTTCTTCAATTGCTGATTGATCTTTTCTAAGACATCCTTGGGATCCAGTCCAGGAACCAAACGCACCTCCATCTTAGCACGCGCCTCTGCTGGAAGAATCGTTTTAACACCTTGTCCTTGGTAACCAGAGCCAAAACCTTCAATATTCAGGGCTGGTTCAAAATAGAAACGGCGCAGGAATTCTTTTCGGTCTTCCTTCAAGATTGGGAGGGTTAGACCATAGGTTTCCGCTACATCTTCTGGCCCTTTGTTGGCATATTGCTCGATCAAAACTAGCTCGCGTTCATTGGGTTCTTGGATCTGATCATAAATCCCATCCACCAAGATTCGGCCTTCTTTGTCACGAAGACTGGCGATAGCATTTAACAAATACCAAGAAGCAGAATCTACCACACCGCCATAGCTAGAATGAATATCCACTTCTGCAC
>JBKXCY010000054.1:0-9217 GCA_046994005.1 Streptococcus sp. | reverse complement strand
GGAAGTATTTGGGGTGACGGAACGAAAGCTACAACATCACCATCACAAATGTAGACGATAAGCCAGCCCGCTTTGAAGCGCGAGTGGTGGATCGGTGAACTGTGAACTGGACCTCCATCTACTCCAGCCGCTTCAGTCCAAAGAATTGGGACGATGTGACCGTCAAGGATATTTGGAGAGAGGATTTTGGAAAGTGATGTCGGAGCTATTTGTCCGGCATCTTTTTATGAATAATCGTTATTGTTACTTTTGTGCGTGTGATATGATATAATAAAAGCACAGAAGTAACAACAATAGGAATGCTGAAATGATTCAAAAACAAATACAGGAAATGCTAGATCATCAGTCTATTATTAGAACATCTGATGTAGTTAAAAAAGGGATCCCAAAGCCTTACCTAAATCGAATGGTGGAAAATGGTCAACTCATAAAGGTTGCCAGAGGGATTTATATCACCGATTGGTCTCAGTATGATGAGTATGCCATTTTCCAACTCCAACATCAAAAAGTGATTTATTCTTATCTATCAGCATTGTATCTCCATGGGCTGATAGATGTTATCCCTAAATACAAAGAAGTGACGGTCTATACAGGTTATAATCCTCATCGATTTCCTAAGGAGGTAAAAAGGCATTTCATCCAGAAAGAATTGTATGAAGTCGGTGTGACAAAGCTACAAACGTCCTTCGGAAATGAAGTAAGGGTATATGATTTGGAGAGATCGATATGCGATCTCATTCGCGAGCGACAAAAGATAGATGTGGAAATATTTTCGACTTCTTTAAAGAGATATATTCAATCTTCAAAAAAAGATCTACGAAAACTCTACAAATATGCGCGAGAGTTTCATGTGCTCGAAAACGTCCAATCATTGATGGAGGTCTTATATGAATAAAGATAGATTGATTGCTCTGTGCCATAAAATTTCAAACGAAAAACAGGTAGATTTCAATGTTGTGCTAACTTATTATTTTCTAGAAACGATACTTGCAAAGATAGCATCTAGTCCGTATAGTCATAACTTTGTATTCAAGGGAGGATTTCTTTTATCCAATATTATTGGTGTTGAAAGTCGAACAACTTCTGATATGGATTTTATTTTAGAACAATTTAAGATGGACAAATCTCTACTAGAAAGTACTTTAAAGGAAATCCTAACTGATGATTTGGTTCATTATGAAATTACTAAGATAAGTGAAATTAAAGATGAAGATCCTTATGGTGGTTATCGAATCCATATTTTATGTCGGCTTGATAATATACGTCAGACAATTCCTTTAGATATTGCGACTGGTGATCCTATTACTCCCAAATCCGTTTCCTATCGTTATCATAGTCTCTTTCAAGAGATTGACTATGAGATCGTGGCCTATAATTTGGAGACAATATTGGCTGAAAAATTGGAAACGATTTATCGAAGATCTTTCTTTAATACTCGAAGCAAGGATTTTTATGATGTGTATGTAATTTATAGTATGGAAAAAAGCCGATTGGATAGTAAAAAGCTTCGATCAGCTTGCGAGGCAACATTCTCCTATCGTCAGACAACGTTAGATGTAGTAGATTTTCAAAATATGATTGATGAGATGAAGGATGATATAACATTGGCGCGTCATTGGGAAAATTATCAGTCTCATTACCCTTATGCAACTTCTATTTCTTTCAGGGATGTTTTGGAAGTTGTTCAGCAGCTATTGTTAGAATTATGATACCTAATATAGACTTTCATTAACAAACTACCTCCGAGGTGGTTTTGAGATTATAACGATGTGTTAGATAAAAGCGAGCCTTGCTATGAAGCTCACTTATTTGTATTCATAAAAAAGTGAGCCAAATACTTTTAAGACAAGCAAAAAAGCCTTGGTTTTCAAGGCTTTTTGTGCATAAAAAAATGCCCCCTACAGGGCTCGAACCTGTGACCCATAGATTAAGAGTCTACTGCTCTACCAACTGAGCTAAGGAGGCAAATATAAAAAGCTGTATTGGTGCCGAAACTTCACGATTTGTATTGAACCCGCGCAATTAAGCAGGTGGGCAACTCGCTCTAACTGAAGCTGCTTCCGCGTGAAACGGCCTGCATGCTGTTAGAAGTCTTTTGTTTCCCTAATAATACAAAAATAGTCGGTCAACACTTAAGTGTGAGTTCGTACACCACAGCGTTTCTATATGTATATGATACCACATTTTGAAAATATTTCAAGAAAAAATCTCATTTTTTTGAAACCGATGTCACTTTCTCTTGAGCTGATCGATCTTCTCCTTGGTGGCTCCGAGGGCACGCTCGTACTTGCCATTTTCATTGGGAGTGAAGTAGGAAGCGTGTTTGATCTTGTCTGGCAGATAGTCTTGCTTGACCCAGTTGCCAGGGTAGTTGTGGGGATATTTATAGTTTTGCGCATTTCCCAGTTCCTTGCTTCCAGCATAATGGCCATCACGGAGGTGGCGAGGAATGGGAAGATTGCCAGATGTCCTAAGATCAGACAGGGCCTTGTCCATGGCAACATAGGCTGAGTTGGACTTAGGCGAAAGGGCTAGATCGATGACGATGTTGGCGATGAGGATGCGGGCCTCAGGAAAGCCGATGCGCTCAGCTGCCTGAAGCGCCGTCACGGTATGAATCTGGGCATCTGGATTGGCCAGACCGATATCCTCATAGGCAATGACCGTCAAGCGACGAGCTAGACTGGGTAGATCTCCGGCTTCGATCAAGCGGGCTGCATAGTGGAGACTAGCATCGACATCCGAACCGCGGATAGATTTTTGTAGGGCAGAGAGCACATCGTAGTGTCCGTCTCCATCCTTGTCCATGGTGATGTAGCTACGCTGGAGGCTATTTTCCATGATGTCGAGCGTAATATGGCGGACGCCTTCTGCATTTTCAGAGGTCGATAGCACCGCCAGATCGAGAGAATTAAAGGCAGAGCGAAGATCTCCATTGGTCGAAGTCGCGATGAAATCCAAAGCGTCCTCGTCGAGTACGACTGGAAAATCAAAGCCACGCTCGGGATCATCTAGCGCTGCCTTCAGTGCCTGCTTGACCTCCTCCGTCGTCAAAGGCTCCAGCTCAAAGATTTGTACGCGGCTCCGAATAGCGGGTGTGACTGAGAAAAAGGGATTTTCAGTCGTTGCACCGATCATGATGACCAGACCGCTTTCGAGCAAAGGCAAGAGAAAATCTTGCTTGGTTTTATCGAGGCGATGGATCTCGTCTAAAAGCAGGACCAAGCCACCTGAAAACTTGGCTTCCTCTGCGATTTCTTGGAGGCGTTTTTTACTGTCAACCGTTGCATTAAAGGTCCGAAAAGCATACTTGGTCGTTCCTGCGATGGCAGAAGCAATACTGGTCTTTCCGATCCCCGGAGGTCCATAGAGGATCATGGAGGACAGACGATTGGCTTCGACCATGCGACGAATGATTTTGCCTTCTCCGACCAGGTGCTGTTGGCCGATGACCTGATCAATCGTCCGTGGGCGCATACGGAGTGCGAGATTGTCGGGCATTTCCTTCTCCTTTCTAGCTTTGTCTCCTTTCAAAGAGGCGTTTTTTATGGTAAGATTGTAGTAACTATTGTATCATATTCCGCTCTAAGAGTGGGAAATTAGAAAGAGGACGCTATGTCTAAATACGGATTTTTGGATATTTTAGAAGAGGAGATGGACAAGGTTTTTCCTTTTGATTATGAGATCAATTGGGATAAGAAAAATCATGCGGTAGAAGTGGCTTTTCTCTTGGAAGCACAAAATACGGGAGGGGTTGCACTGGTAGATGAAGCCGGCGAAGAGTCTGATGAGGATATTTTCTTTGAAGAAGCCGTTCTCTTCTACAATCCAGCCAAGTCTCATGTGGACGAAGACGCCTATTTAACAGCGATTCCTTATGAGCCGAAAAAAGGCTTGTCTCGAGAGTTTCTAGCTTATTTTACGACCTTTCTCAAAGATACAGCCGAGCTGGCCTTGGATGACCTCATGGATTTCTTAGCAGACGAAGAGGCAGAGAGCTTTGAAATCGTCTGGAATCAAGAAGTCTTTGAAGAAGGCAAAGTCGGCCTAGAAGAAAGTACATTTTATCCTTATCCGAGATACTAGGTGGGAAAGCTCATGCTTGAAGATTACTTAGAAAAACGGTTTGACTTTACAGGTTGTAAAATTGCCTTGTTTTGTGATGGGCAAATTTTGACTATTTTACGTGACGATAAAGCAACGATTCCCTGGCCGGATATGTGGGAACTACCAGGAGGTGGCCGTGAAGGAGATGAGACACCTTTTGAATGCGCAGCGCGTGAAGTTTATGAAGAATTGAGCATCCAACTGTCTAAAGATGACGTCATCTGGTCTTGGATCTATCCCAGTATGTTAGATGAGAACAAGAAATCCGTCTTTTTAGTTGGACAGTTGACACAGGAACAGTTTGACAGTATCGTCTTTGGGGATGAAGGACAGGCCTATAAACTGATGTCTATTGAGGAATTTCTCAATTCTAAACAGGCAGTGCCTCAGCTCCAGGGGAGATTGAGGGATTATTTGGAGGAAGGTTTATGATAACACTTGTTCGAGCGGGAGCAGAGGATTTAGAAACCATTATTGCCATTCAAAGAGCCAGTTTTAAGGCAGTCTATGACAAATACCAAGATGAATATGATCCCTATCTGGAGGATCGCGAGCGAATCAAATGGAAATTATTGGAGCGTCCCAATAGCTATTACTACTTTGTCAAAGAAAACGAAGAGAAGATTGGTTTTTTACGAATTCAGACCAATGAAGAGTTAACGGAAGCTTGGTTGGGGACTGCAGCGATTCTGCCTCCGTATCAGGGAAAAGGGTATGGATCTGAAGGATTACGCTTGCTAGAAGAGGAATTTTCAACCGTTAGACAATGGGATTTGTGTACGGTGTTACAGGATGCAGGCATGGTCGCGTTCTACGAGAAAAATGGCTACCGTCAAACCCATATCGAGCCTGAAAAAGAAGGCATGGATATGGTCTACATGAAAAAATTGATAGAGAAATAGAAAGGACGGTTCAGTTAAATTTTTAAACTGAACCCGCCCTAAACACTGTGCCAAAAAGATAAACTTCTCTTAGATACAAACGTCTTCAGAGAATTTCCTATTTTGGCTTTGTGTTTTACGGGCTTGGTATCTTAATGATGGAAACATGGCAAGAGTTAAAAGTTACAGTCAAGCGTGAGGGAGAGGAACTAGTCTCTAATCTCTTGATCGAGTTAGGCGCCCAGGGTGTTGCGATTGAAGACAGTATGGACTATGTGGGCAACGTCGATCGCTTCGGTGAGATTTTCCCAGAGGTCGAGCAACAAGAAGAAATCGTGGTGACCGCCTACTATCCGGATACGGTTGATGTAGCAGTGGTTGAGGCTGACTTGAAGGCTCGTCTGACAGAATTGACAGACTTTATGGATCTGGGAGAGGTCAAGATGGGAACGACTGCCTTGGCTGAGGAAGACTGGGCCGACAACTGGAAGAAATACTATGAACCTGCTCGCATCACTCATGACTTGACCATCGTACCTTCATGGACAGACTATGAGGCGACTGCGGGAGAAAAGATTATCAAGCTGGATCCTGGTATGGCCTTTGGAACTGGGACCCACCCAACAACCAAGATGAGCCTTTTTGCCTTGGAGCAGGTCCTTCGTGGTGACGAAACAGTGCTGGATGTGGGGACAGGTTCAGGCGTCCTTTCTATTGCTAGCTCACTTCTAGGTGCCAAGGAAATCTTCGCCTATGACTTGGATGATGTGGCAGTTCGCGTTGCTCAGGAGAATATTGAACTCAACCCTGGCATGGAAAATATCCATGTAGCCCCAGGTGATTTGCTCAAAGGTGTGGAGATTGATGCAGATGTTATCGTGGCCAATATCTTGGCGGATATCCTTATCCATCTGACGGACGATGCTTATCGCTTGGTCAAGGACGAAGGCTACCTCATCATGAGTGGCATTATCAAGGACAAGTGGGACATGGTGCGTGAGTCGGCCGAATCGGCTGGATTTTTCCTTGAAACCCACATGATCCAAGGGGAATGGAATGCCTGTGTCTTCAAGAAGACCAAGGATATCTCCGGTGTGATTGGAGGCTAGCATGCAGCAGTATTTTGTAAAAGGCTTGGCTGTCTCGCCTGTCACCATCGAGGACAAGGAAACCAGCAAGCACATGTTTCAGGTCATGCGCTTGAAAGAAGATGACCAGGTGACCCTAGTCTTTGATGATGGGATCAAGCGTTTGGCGCGCGTGGTCAATGTAGAGGCTCGTCAGTTGGAGCTAATCGAGGAATTAGCAGACAATGTGGAGCTGCCAGTCCAAGTGACCATCGCATCAGGCTTTCCCAAGGGAGACAAGCTCGAGTTTATCACTCAAAAAGTGACGGAACTCGGTGCCAGCCAGATCTGGGCCTTCCCTGCTGACTGGTCCGTTGCCAAGTGGGACGGCAAGAAATTGGGCAAAAAGGTCGAGAAGCTAGAAAAAATCGCCCTTGGAGCAGCAGAACAAAGCAAGCGGAATCTTGTTCCAAGCATTACCCTTTTTGAGAAAAAGGCAGATTTTCTAGCCCAACTGGACCAGTTTGACTCTATCGTAGTGGCTTATGAAGAGTCAGCCAAAGAAGGAGAGGCAGCAGCTTTACTTCAGTCGCTGACCGGACTAGAAGCTGGAAGCAAACTGCTCTTTATCTTTGGACCAGAGGGTGGTCTATCCCCTGCAGAAATAGAGTCTTTTGAAGCTAAAGGAGCTGTCTTGGCGGGACTTGGACCTCGCATCCTACGAGCAGAAACCGCTCCACTCTATGCTCTCAGCGCTGTGAGTGTTGTTACAGAATTAATGAACTAACGAAGTGAAGAAATCGCTTCGTTATTTTTTTACAAAAAACTTTTACGAATGATGAAAGCAAGGTGGATCCCAGAATGATCTTCGAGTAGTATCCGTATATTAAAGTAGCTTCATTGGTTCCCATCTGCTTCTAAAAGTGTTAAAATAGTATCCAAGAAACTGGAGAAAACGAATGCCAAAAGAAGAGAATTTAACTGGGGACCAAGTCGTTGCCCTTACAAAAAAATATTTGTCACCTGAGGATGTCGCCTTTGTGCAAAAGGCCATGTTTTATGCGGTTGATTGTCACAATGGCCAATTCCGTCAGTCTGGTGAGCCTTATATCATTCACCCGATTCAAGTGGCAGGAATCCTTGCTAAGCTAAAACTGGATGCTGTGACGGTTGCCTGTGGTTTTTTGCATGATGTTGTGGAAGATACGGACGCGACCTTGGATGATCTTGAGCGTGAATTTGGCCATGATGTGCGCGTGATTGTCGATGGGGTGACCAAGCTCGGGAAGGTCAAGTACAAGTCCCACGAAGAGCAGTTAGCGGAAAACCATCGCAAAATGCTTATGGCTATGTCCCAAGATATCCGTGTCATTTTGGTCAAATTGGCTGACCGCTTGCATAATATGCGCACCCTCAAGCATTTGCGCAAGGATAAGCAAGAACGCATTTCGCGTGAGACCATGGAGATCTATGCACCGCTAGCCCACCGTCTCGGGATTTCCAGCGTCAAATGGGAACTTGAGGATTTGTCTTTCCGTTATTTGAATGAGACAGAATTCTACAAGATTTCTCATATGATGAAGGAAAAACGTCGCGAGCGAGAAGAGTTGGTAGAAGAGGTTGTCCATAAGATTGAGACCTATGCTGGGGAACGCCATTTGCATGGGAAAATTTATGGTCGACCAAAGCATATCTATTCGATCTATCGCAAAATGCAGGATAAAAAGAAACGCTTTGATGAAATCTATGACTTGATTGCCATCCGCTGCATCTTGGATACTCCAAGTGATGTTTATGCCATGCTGGGCTACATCCATGAGCTCTGGAAGCCAATGCCGGGGCGTTTTAAGGACTATATTGCCAACCGGAAGGCCAATGGCTATCAGTCCATCCATACGACTGTATACGGTCCTAAAGGGCCAATTGAGTTCCAGATCCGAACCAAGGAAATGCACGAAGTCGCTGAGTATGGGGTTGCGGCTCACTGGGCCTATAAAAAAGGGATCAAGGGTCAAGTCAACAGCAAGGAATCGGCTATTGGGATGAACTGGATCAAGGAGATGATGGAACTCCAAGACCAGTCAGGCGATGCCAAAGAATTTGTTGAAAATGTGAAAGAAGATATCTTGGCAGAAGAGATTTACGTCTTCACACCAGATGGAACCGTGCGCTCGCTTCCGAAAGATTCCGGACCGATCGATTTTGCCTATGAAATCCACACCAAGGTTGGGGAAAAAGCCATTGGTGCCAAGGTCAACGGCCGGATGGTGCCCCTCAATACTAAACTTCGGACGGGAGATCAGGTGGAGATTATCACCAATGCCAACTCCTTTGGTCCGAGCCGTGACTGGCTGACCCTTGTCAAAACCAGCAAGGCGCGCAACAAGATTCGTCAATTCTTTAAAAATCAAGATAAGGAATTGTCGATTAACCGGGGTCGTGACCTCTTGATGGCCCAATTCAATGAGCATGACTTGGTAGCCAATAAGTTCATGGATAAAAAGCACATGGACAAAGTGCTACAAAAATCAAGCTATAAGACAGAAGAAGCCTTGTTTGCGGCGATTGGTTTTGGAGAGATTGGGGCTATTACCATCTTTAACCGCTTGACGGAGGATGAACGCCGAGAAGAAGAGCGGGCTAAGGCACGCGCAGAAGCAGAAGAGCTAGTCAAAGGTGGCGAGGTCAAGGTTGAAAATAAAAAAGATACCTTGAAGGTCCGTCATGAAGGTGGCGTGGTTATCCAAGGAGCTTCTGGACTCTTGATTCGGATTGCTAAGTGCTGTAACCCAGTTCCAGGTGATGAAATTGTCGGCTACATCACCAAAGGGCGTGGTGTCGCGATTCACCGCAGAGACTGTATGAATCTTCGCGCTCAAGACAACTACGAGCAACGCTTGATCGATGTTGAATGGGAAGATAACAACACGACCAAAGACTATATCGCCCACATCGATATATACGGACTCAACCGTGCCGGACTTCTTAACGATGTACTCCAAGTCCTCTCCAATACAGCTAAGATGATCTCAACTGTCAATGCCCAACCAACCAAAGACATGAAATTTGCCAATATCCACATTTCCTTTGGGATTCCGAACCTATCGATGTTGACAACGGTTGTGGATAAGATTAAGAGTGTGCCGGAGGTGTACTCTGTTA
>JBKXCY010000053.1:0-9295 GCA_046994005.1 Streptococcus sp. | reverse complement strand
GGTCACCGATTTTCATATAGGAGAGGAGCTGGTGGTCTTGAAAGATAAAGCCGAGCAATTCCAGCCGTTTTTGCGTCCACTGGCCTTGGTTGAGGCCGGTCAAGTCTTGGCCAGCGATAGAAATCCGCCCCTCGTCCGCTGATAAGAGTAAACCAGCGATAGCTAAGAGAGTGGATTTACCAGATCCTGAAGGGCCCAAGATCGCGACGAATTCGTTGGGTTCGACGCTTAACTCTAGCTGGTTGAGGACATGGTGCATCTGGTTGCCATCGGCGTAGGATTTTCTGATATTATCTAATTCGATAATGGCCATCTTATTCTCCATTTCCACCAATGACTTCGATTGGATCTACTTTTTTGATTTTGACAAGGGACAAGGCACCACACAAAATAGAGGTCAGGATAAAGCTAACCGAGATGGTGAGATTGTCCTTCAGGGTCATAAAGGAAGGGACGCTATTGGGTAAAAATGGCGCCATCATGGTTGCCAAGCCAAGACCCAGCAGTACTCCGATAAGGGAGATAATGGTGAGCTGGGATAGTTGGACATAGGTAATCTGGCTCATGGACATGCCAATGGCCTTTAGGACACCAAACTGTTTTAACTTTTGCAGGGTGAGGATATAGAAGAAGACCCCAAGGATAGCAGAAGAAGCAAGCAAGAGAACCCACGTGATCATCCGTAGCGTCAGGTTTTGAGCCTTGTAGCCAGGGATTTTATCGATCACTTGCTTCTTATCCGTCACCATTAAGTTGCCGGATAGATCGTTAGAAGTGATGCTCTTCTTGGTCACAAGTGTTTGGGCTTGCCATTGATAGCTTGAATCTGTTTTTGCCTCATACCTGTGTAGGTCTCCGAGCTGATAAAACCAATCTTGCTATAGCCGTATCTAGCATTTTTCGCGAAGGCCACGACCTTGAGTTTTTGCTTAGAGGTTTTATCGATCACGTGATCGCCGACTTGGATCCCTTCATCCTCTTTGAAAGAACTGTCCAAAATGATCTCGTTTTTCTTTAAGTCGGAGATCTTGAGGTCTGTATCTTCTATGATTGGGTTGAGGATTTCTTCTTCATTGTGATCGGTCGCGAAGTAGGTGATATCCAGAGTATTGGAATCCTCTGTTTTTGAGACGGTCGCCCGCTGGATGGACAAGCCCGAATAGTCCATCCCCTCTATCTTTTGGACCTCATCTAAATCCTTCACCTTAATAGTTGAAAAGGGGATAATCCCTTCTGAATCCGTCGAAAGGATGTAGTGCAGCGACCCATAGTTATCGATTTGGGCTGATACCGACCGGCCCAGTCCATTTGTCAGACCGGACAAGAACACCACCATAAACATAAGGATGGTAATGAGGAGTTCAATCAGGATAAACTTCTTGGGTTGGTATTTAATTTCATTCCATGCGATTTTCATATTCGTTCTCCTTTTAGCACGGAGGTGCTCGAGCAGGGTTGACGGCACCTAAACATACTCTACCATCATACCACAAGTGGGGGGATAATAGGGGGATGGTGTTTGGGGAGTATGAAGGAATCAAAAATTATTGAATGATAAATAATGAAATTATATTTTTCTAAAAAAAGAAACGTTTTCCGGAAAGTTGAGAGTTTGCTATGATGAATATTCAAGACTCAATTTAAGATTTTTAAAATTTTGTTATTTTTCAAATTACTGCTTTTAGGGGATTTCGCAATCGATAAATAAACAATTGATGGATAAGTCACATTGTATTTGACATTAAATGGACATTGGCAATATTTTGGAAGAAAATAAGTAGAGTAGTAAGTGCCTCTTTTATTATAAGCAAATTGTGCAAATTTTTTTGTTTACCCTTGAATACATTGATAATAGCCTCCTTATATTCACACATTATTTGATTTAGAGTAATAAACATGGTACAATGAAAGCGTATACAAAGATTGTGCAAGGAGGGAAAGAAAATGAAAAAAAATAAGCTATTGCTTGCTAGTGCGATTGTGATATCGCTTTTAACTCCAATGTCTCAAGTAAAGGCTGATTGGAAACGGGATAATGTTGGTTGGTGGTATTCACTGAACAATGGTTCTTATTATAAAAACACAGGAGCTTATATTGACGGGAAGTGGTATAGATTTGATGACAGAGGTTATATGATGACCGGCTGGCAGCCGATAGCGGAGCGTAATGCTACTAGTCTGAAAAAAATAAACTGGTCTTATTTTGATCCAGTAAATGGTGATCAAAAAATTGGCTGGCAAAATATAGATGGAAAGTGGTATTACCTTACTAGAAGTGGAGCACTTATTGGTGAGCAATTGATAGATGGGAAAAATTATTATTTTGACCCAGTTAATGGTGATATGCAAACAGGATGGGTATCTGAACAATTCCATTATGGGACAGAAAATATGTATTTCGACCCTGTAAGCGGAGAAAAAGTTAAAGGTTGGAGAAATATAGATGGGAAATGGTATTACTTTATATTTGGTGCCTTAAAAGGTTCGCAGAATTTAGATGGAGAAAAATATTATTTTGATCCGGTTAACTGCGATATGCAAACGGGTTGGGTAAGCATACAAGAGGCCTCTGGTACAAAAAGATATTATTACGACCCAGAAAGTGGGAAACAGCTATCAGGTTGGCAAGAGATAGATGGGAAAAAGTATTACTTTGGCCTGTATGGGGCATACAGTGGTCATATAAGTGGTTTAGATGGAAAAGATTATTATTTTGATTCAGATACTTGTGAATTGAAAATAGGATGGTTTGAGTCAGGTAAATATAAATATTATGCAGATCCAAATGATGGTGGTGCACTTGCAAGAAGTAAGACTTTAATTATAGACGGTATTTCATACACATTCGATAATGGAGGTACTCTTATAAACAATATACCTTAATTGATCAGCACCTTAAAAGTTAGATTTTTTTCTAACTTTCAAGGTGTTTTTAACTATGATGATAAAGAATTTTATTATATAACCAGAGTGAGTTATTAGGTAGCTAATAAGCTTCATTTATAATCATTTATAAAGTCAGTTGCTAAAATTTTAATAATAGAGTAGGTTATTTCTTTAATTACTTTTTGGTCTACTTTTAGATAATATCTTATATGATTTTATCTAAAAGTGGACACTGATAGCCTTTTAAAGGACAAATAAAAAGAGAGTGACTTTATATTTGAATTCGTTGACAGTGACCTCTTTATATCCACACATTATTTGATTTAGAGAAATAAACATGCTACAATGAAAGCGTATACAAAATATAAGGAGGAAATGCAAATGAAAAAAGCAACTAAGTGTTTGCTAGGTGGTGCATTGCTAATATTACTTTTAACCCCAGTATCACAAGTTAAGGCTGATTGGCATCAAGATAATGTTGGTTGGTGGTATTCACTGAACAATGGTTCTTATTATAAAAACACAGAAGCTAATATTGACGGTAAAAGCTATAAGTTTGATGATAGAGGATATATGATAACTGGCTGGCAATATAATGTGTATAATGGTGGAGATTACTCTGGGTGGTATTATTATGATCCTGTAACCGGTGAGGAAAAAAGAGGCTGGCAATTGATAGATGGGAAATGGTATTACCTTACTCCATTTGGAGCACGTTCTGGTCATGAAAATATAAATGGAAAACTTTATTATTTCGACCCAGTTAATTGTGATATGAAAACTGGTTGGATATCTAATCCAGGATATTCTGGTACGGAATGGAATTATTACGACCCTGTAAGCGGAGAAAAAGCTACCGGTTGGAGAAATATAGATGGGAAATGGTATTACTTTGAAAATAGTGCGTTAAAAGGTTTCCAAAAGATAGGTGATAAAAGATATTATTTCGATCCAGTTAATTCCGATATGAAAACGGGCTGGATATCTAAACAAGGATACCCTGGTCTAGAATGGTATTATTACAACCCAGAAAGTGGAGAAGGATTGTCAGGTTGGCAAACTATAGATGGGAAAATGTATTGCTTTGACGAATTTGGTAAGGCATTTGTAGGTCAGAGGACATTAATAGATGGAAAAAAATATTATTTTGACCCAGTTAATCGTGATTTAAAAACAGGCTGGCTTGATTTAAACGGAACAAGATATTATGCTGATCCTAACGACGGTGGTGCATTTGCAATGAATAAAACTTTAATTATAGACGGTGTTTCTTATACATTCAGTAGTGGTGGTTCTGTTATCAATAATGAGCCTTAATTGATTAACGCCTCAAAAGTTGGATTATTTCTAGCTTTTGAGGTGTTTTTAATTACGATAATAACAGACCACCCTCGCGGTGGTTTGTTCTATACTAGACATACATCGAAGAGGAGCTAGAAAAGAAGTGAGGAAAGGAGGATGTCTGTGCTAAAAAAAGGATTGATCTTTCTATTATTAGGAATTACTGTGTTAGTAGCTTGGCTTCTCTTTGTTCCGAATGAACAACCAGCTCTAAATTTTTCATCTAAAAATAAAATTGAATTGCTGGCAAGAATACTTGATCATCGTAATGCCAATACCATTAGAAAAGCTGGCTATGGGATTCCTTCAGACGCAGAGATCAGACGTGTGGGTGGCATAGACCAACTGGAAATGGATGGGGATTTGAAATGGATGGTACGAGTTCCTAGTCCAGATGACAATAAAATCTTGATTACCTCTTCAACGATCATTGAGGGTGAAAAAATAGATGTAGCCTTTTCATTAGATAAAGAGTGGGGATTACTACATGTTAGTTATTTCCATATTGAGAAAGATGGGACCACAAACCGAGTTGAGGTCAGTGATTCTCAGCAAACAGAGCTCCTAGAAAAAGTGCAAACAGCATTAAATCACTTTGTAAAAAAAATGGAGCAAGAGCTAAAGCCGTAACTAGTTATGGATATCTTAAAAAGAATGAAGTTCCGTAGTCTTTGGGTAGAAGGAGCTTTCAAAATAGATCAAAAAAAACCACCCTCGGGTGGCTTTTTCTATACATCATTTCACCATTTGGTCAAGGAGACTTCGCCGCTATTGAGCCAGATTTCTTCTTGATTGTCTAATTGGACCAAGAGTTGGCCGGTATCAGAGATGTCTTTGGCGAGTCCTTGATAGGTCTGTTGGTTCTGCCCAAAAGTGACAGTTCGTCCTAGGACCAGGGAGCGCTCTTTATAGAGGTAGACCAGTTCATCAATATCCGTTTGGAAGAATTCCTTCCAGATCTCGCTGATAAGGTCATTGCGGGTGATGGGACAAGGCCCTTCAAATAAGGAACCAGCCTTACTTTCTAGCTCTTCTGGGAAAGTAGGGATGGCTAAATTGAGACCGACTCCGATAATGACATCCGTGACAAGACCAGTCTCGATTGACGTGATGGCTTCAGTTAAGATTCCCCCAATTTTTTTATGGCGGTAGTAAATATCATTGACCCATTTGATATCAATATCGATCAGGGTCAGGTTTTTAATAGCCTTGTAGATAGCCCCAGCTACCATGAGGGTATATGGTGGGAGCTCTGCAGGGGGCAATTGTGGCTTGAGATGAAGGGACATGTAGATGCCCCCTTGATCGGGGCAATAGTAGTCACGACCAAAGCGGCCCTTTCCAGCGGACTGCGAATTGGCCAGGTAGAGCGCCTTGCCTTCTTGATGGGTTTCTATGCCTAATTTGGCATCCAATTGGGTGGAGCTACATTGTTCGTTTAAGGAAACGGTCAATTTGGTATTTTTTGCGATCACTTCGGGAAGCAGAATATCGCCTGAGACCAGTTTATAGCCCTTCTTTTTGAGGGATTCGATGACGACCCCATCTTTTTCTAGCCGTTGGATGGCCTTCCAGATAGAGGTGCGGGAAACACCTAGTTCTTGCGCCAGCTGCTCCCCGTTGACATAATCATCTGCCTGAGAAAGGGTCTGAAAGAGGATTTCGTGTGTTTTCATAAGACCTCCTAACGACTGCTGTCTCGAATCGTGAGTTTGGTGGCTAATTTGACCATATAGGGAACACTTGGTTGAGCCCCTTGAAAGGTCTGCCGCAACATCTGAATAGCTTGCTTGCCCATTTCTTCTGTGTAGACGGTTACTGTAGAGAGAGCGGGAAAAACATACTTAGCAATCGATGTATCATTGAAGGAAATGAGACTGACGCGATCAGGAACTGCGATTTGGTGCTCCTGAAGAGACCGCAGGGCTCCAACAGCTAAGGCATCACTAGCCATGAAAAAGGCAGTTGGCAAGACGTCGCCCAAGTCTTGAATCAGCTGCTCCATCATCTGATAACCTGACTCAGTTGAGAATTGACCAACAGAGACAAAGCGCTCCTCATAAAGTCCTTTTTCCGTGAGAAACTGTTGAAAGGTCCGTTGACGGGGATCCATCTGTAGCGGTGTCGCATCTGCCGTCTCTTCCTGCCCGACCAAGAGCCCGATCTCCTTGTGGCCATGATCAAGGAAATATTCGAGAGCCGTGATGACAGAATCTTCTAGATCGGTCGTCACACAGGAATGCCCTAGATAGAGGGTGTTGCTATCGACAAAAATAAGGGGTTTGCCGTAGCTTTCTAGATCTCGAATGGTCTTGGGACTGAATTTCCCAAGAGCGATAATGCCGTCTGCCTCTTGAATCAAGGACCAATCGTCATTATTAAAGATACGAAAGATCTCATAGCCTAATTCCTGGGCTTGTTTTTCTAACCCCATCCGAATGGCATAGTAGTAGAGGTCATCTAATTCTTCTTCGCGCGTGTACCATTCAAAGATGACGATTTTATGAAAATCCTCAACTGGTTGAGGCGCTGTTTTGCGGCTTTTCTTTTGGTAATGCAGGTCCTCAGCGATGCGAAGAATCCGACTGCGCGTGTCTTCCCCAACCGATAAGGTCGCATCCTGGTTGAGGACGCGAGAGACCGTTGCCTGAGAAACGCCTGCTTTTTCCGCAATGTCTTTAATCGTTGCCATAGTTCTTCCTTTATTGATTTCTACTTCCAGTATACTCTAAAACTAGTAAAAAGAAATAAAATTTTACTAAATTTTATGTTTGCTACGATATTGGCTAGGAGTCAGTTGGCTATAGGCCTTAAAAGCCTTTGAAAAATAGAGGGGATCTGAAAAGCCCACTGAGTAAGCTACAATCTTAATGCTTTCGTCTGTGTTGGTCAGTAACTGCTGGGCACGCTGCATGCGGACCGAGTGCAAGAATTCCTTAGGAGAGATTTGGTGAAACTCCTTAAAAACAGTTGTCAGGTAAGACCGATGAACATTGAGGTCATCAGCGATCTCTTGAATACTCAAGTGTTCTTTATTGTAATGCGTCTCAATCACATGCTTGCAGGTCAGATAGAGCTGATAGGTGGGAGATGGATGGCTCCGATGGATATCGGGAGCCACTTCACTGATAATAAATAGGAGTTCATGATCTGCGAGAGAAGGTGATGGTAGTGAGAAGTCATTTTTGAAGCCTCTGCTTTGTGGACGAGTCGCTCCATAAACTGGCCGATCTTTTCTGTTTCCACCTCTGTTTTCTTCAGAAAACCATTTTCATGCAAGGTTGAAAAACGCATGAAATCGCTCACCTTGGTGCCACTGATGCCAATCCAGTAGTAGGACCAAGGTTCTTCTTCATCTGCCTTGTAGTAGGTCACCTTATTTTTGGGGAGAAGGAAGAGATCCCCTGCTTCTAGGTGGATTTCTTTCTTATTGAAGCGGAAGACTCCTTTTCCCTTGGTAATAAAATGCAGAACAAAATTATCCCGAACGCTAGGACCAAATTCATAGTTTTTCGGGCAATCTTCGTAGCCATAAAAATCAAGGGCTAGGTCAATGGTATCGGTTTGGTATTCAGAAAAGACTAACATAGGTAAACCTCCTACCTAACATTTTACCATATATGTCCAACAAAATTCTATTTTAGTAAACGTTTACATTATGTAAAATAAAGACATGTGAAAAAAGAAAAATATTGGAACTGAATATAAAAATACATAGTGATATTTTTAGGGTCCAATGGAGGAAGATATGGCAATTCGTATCGAACAAAATTTGTTCTATGTAGAAAGTAAGGGACTGAGCCTCATCCTTGAAAATCGCGATGGCTATTTGATGCTCAAGCATCTAGGGCGCCCAATTCCGTCCTATCAATTTTCCAATACCGTGCATGAGAAGGACCATGCGTTCGCTGGAAATCCAACACCTGACAATCGAACCTTTAGTCTAGATACCCAGCGTCAGATCCTAGGACAGCATGGGCTTGGAGATTTTCGAAAGCCGTCTATTCAGATCCAGCACGACGTTACAGAAGTGACGGATTTCCTTTATGTCGGAGCAAATATCTACTCTGGCAGTGTTGAGGCGACTGGTCTTCCGAACCCTCACTCAGTAGATCAGGCTGAAACCTTGGCACTGGTCTTTGAAGATGATCAAGCAGCCCTGCGGTTGACCCTCTACTACACCACCTACGAGGATCGGGCAACCATCACCAGCTTCTCAAAGATTGAAAACTTGAGTGATGAAAAGGTTGTAATACACAAGGCTCTCAGTGTGTTGGCTGATCTGCCAGCCAGTGATTACGATATCATCACTCTGCAAGGAGCCTATGCGAGAGAAAAAACAGTTCGCCGTCAGCAAGTGGAGCAAGGAATCTTCTCCATCAGCTCCAACCGTGGTGCTTCTGGACACGCCCAGACCCCAGCTCTTATTCTTGCCGATCATGAAGTGACTGAAGATGCGGGCTCCGCCCTGGCTTTCCAACTGCTCTACAGTGGGAATTTTGAAGGATTTGTTCAGAAAAATCAACTCAATGAAGTTCGGGTTGGACTGGGGATCAATCCTGAAAACTTCTCTTGGGAATTGGAACCAAATCAGAGCTTTGATACGCCAGTAGCAATGATCAGCTACTCACATGAGGGCTTGACCGGTCTCAGTCAAGAGAGTCAAGCATTTGTCCAAAACCATATCATTCCTAGCCAGTTTGCCCATAAAGAACGTCCAATTCTTATCAACAACTGGGAAGCGACCTACTTTGATTTCAAGAAAGACAAATTATTGGAGCTAGCAGACGAAGCTCAAAAAGTGGGGATCGAACTCTTTGTTCTTGATGATGGCTGGTTTGGCAATCGTTATGATGACAATCGGGCCCTTGGTGATTGGACCGTCAATGAAGAAAAATTAGGTGGAAGTCTAGCAGAATTGATCCAAGGCATCCACGACAAGGGACTTCAATTTGGCCTTTGGGTGGAGCCAGAAATGATTTCTGTTGATAGCGACCTCTATCGGGCTCATCCGGACTGGGCTATTCAAGTCCCAGGCTATGAACACACCTATTCACGGAATCAACTG
>JBKXCY010000052.1:0-9308 GCA_046994005.1 Streptococcus sp. | reverse complement strand
TTCGGGTTCCTTTTTGATTGAAGATAAACTCCTCTTAGAAACTTTCCTTAAGTGAGTACGGACGTCAGGTGAAATTATCCAGCGGATGATTTCAGCAATCCAGGAAGTTCCATGACTTAGTTTTGAACCTAAAGTTTCAAAACTACCGAGTGCTAGAAACCATCGTGTTTCTAGCACTTTTCTCACAGCGGAAAGTTTCATTATATATTTAGATACTCTACATAAATGCAACATTTGAATTCTTAGCATCACTTAGGTTGTTATTTGTAAAAAAGGATTACCTATATTCTAGAAGAACCCCGAAAGTTCTTTTATGATTGCTGCATATAGTCTCTAACTAGTGAGTTAGATTGAGATTCAAATGAAAGATGCTATAATAGTAAGGAAAGTGACTGATTCGTTCAGTCATGAAAGGAAGGATTGGAGAAGATTAAATGAAGAGACGTGTGGAACTATTTTTGATCATTTTGTTACCGATACTAGGACTGTTTTTTCTTGGAGGAAAAATCATGACCCTGGCCAAAAGACCCGAACAGAAGATAACGGCCTCATCTTCAAAGAAAGTCGTACAAAAATCAGAAGAAGAGATAAAAAAAGAGCAAATCGCTTATCTCAAAGAGCATGAGCAAGAAATCGTCGATTTTGTGAAAGCCCAAAATCCGAAAGTCGAATCCGTTCAGATTGATTGGAACAGTATGCAAATTGAAGAGTCTGGGAATGGAACGCCTCAGGGTGGTGGATACAATTTATCTATTTCTGGTAAGATTAATCAATTAGAAAATACAAAATTCTCCGTTGATTTTTACCTAGAAGATCAAAATAGCATACCAACTATCAAAAAAATGGGCATGCTTAATGATATCTATATCGAGGAAAATGGTGGCTGGAAAATTTTTTCCTAAGTAAATAGAAGTATTAGTGTTAGGAGGAAAATGAAAAGTAAAATGAAATGTGCACTTAAGGTAATAGCTTTAATGCTTATTTTTACAAGCATTGGAGGCTGTACTGTAAAACAAAAAGCTCATACGAAACAAGCAAAAACTGTCACCACTTCCTCCACCAAAGAAGATGAAGATATAGAAGTGATCAAACAAAAACAACTTGCTTATCTCAAAGAGCATGGGCAAGAAATCGTTGATTTTGTGAAAGCCCAAAATCCGAAAGTCGAATCTGTTCAGATTGATTGGGATGAAACTCAGATGAGTGATGGTGGGCTTACAACTCCTGAATATTATATGAATGTTTTTGGTCGCATTAATTATATTGAGAACTCAGGATGGGGAGTGGATATTCCCATGAATGAAGATGGGACTGTAAATCTTAAAAATATGACAATGGGTGATTACATCAGTATTGATGGTGAGCCTATTGACTAATGGAAATATAAAGCGTATTGAAAAAGAACTGTTTTAGAGAAAGTTACCACATGGAAAAACGAACGATATTTAAATTAATCACTACGATAGCTGTTTTTGTAAGTATGGGTGGTTGCGTAAAACCAAAAGGGCAAACGAAACAAGCGCAAACTGTCGTTTCTTCATCAACCAAAGAAGACAAAGAAGCCATAAAACAAAAACAAATCGCTTATCTCAAAGAGCATGAGCAAGAAATCGTCGATTTTGTGAAGGCCCAAAATCCGAAAGTCGAATCCGTTCAGATTGATTGGGATGAAACTCAGATGAGTGATGGTGGGCTAACAACTCCCGAATATTATATGAATGTTTTTGGGCGCATTAATCATATTGAGAACTCAGGATGGGGAGTGGATATTCCAATTAATGATGATCAGTCAATTAACATGCGAGAAATATTTATGCTTCATGAACCTACGATTGGCGGAAAGCCAATTTCCTAATCAAGTACAATACGTTTTGAAAATGAACTGTGTTAGAGAAAGTTACCCCATGGAAAAACGAACGATATTTATATTAATCTCTACATTAGCTCTCCTTGCAAGTATAGGAGGATGTACCATAAAATCAAAAGAGCAAACAAAACAAGCACCCATTGCAGCCCCTTCGACAACCAAGGAAGATAAAGAAGCGACGAAGCAAAAACAAATTGCCTATCTGAAAGAACACGAGCAAGAAATGACGGCCTATGTGAAAGCACATAATGCCAATATTCATCAGGTGTCTTATGACTGGGACAGTATTAAAACAGTTGTAGGAGGTAATGGAACGCCTCAGGGAGGTGACGAAATACTATTAGTTTATGGTTATGCCAATGGAAGTGATCTAACAAATTTTAGCCTGAATTTTACGTTAGACGAAAATAAAATGCCTAAAATAGATTCAATTGGTTCAGACAATTTGTATCGGGTAGAAAAGAAATGATCCGTCCGTTAGACAATGAGAGATGCAATAGAGGAATCACTTTTAAACGAAATAAAATTATGATAAAACAAATAAACAATCTGATGATCGCACTTGCTTTCGTTTCAACACTTGGATGTCTAGTAGGATGTGTGAAGCAAGAACGTGAAAAGAGTAGACAAGCGCAAACTGCGACCTCTACAACCACAAAAGAGGACAAAGAAACCATTAAACCAAAGCAGCTCGCTTATCTCAAAGAGAACGAACAAGAAATCGTCGATTTTGTGAAAGCCCAAAATCCGAAAGTTGAATCCGTTCAAATATATTGGGATGAAACTGAGTGGGGAGTAGCAGGAAATGAGACGCCACAAGGTGGTGACGAGATGATTCTCATTTTTGGCGGATTTAATCAAAATTCTGAATCGAGTTGGAGAGTTGATGTAGTTGTGGAAGATGGAAAAATAAATTTAAAGACAATGTCTTTGGGCCAATACTTAAGGATAGGTGGAAGAATTTTCGAATAAATAAGTTGATAGATCAATTTGAAGTGTATAGATTGGAGAAGATTAAATGAAGAGACAAATGGAACTATTTTTGATTATTTTGTTACCAATCCTAGGACTGGTTTTTCTTGGAGGAAAAATCATGCCCTTGACCAAAAGACCCGAACAGAAGATAACGACCTCATCTCCAAAGAAAGTCGTACAAAAACCAGAAGGAGACATAAAAAAAGAACAACTGGACTACCTAAAAGAACACGAACAGAAGGTTATTGATTTAGTCAAAGCACAAAATTCAAAAGTTGAATCCGTTCAGATTGATTGGGATCAGACACAATGGGGTGATGGTGGACTGACAACTCCTGAATATTATATGAGTGTTTATGGACGTATAAATCATATTGAAGAATCGGGTTGGGGAGTAGATATCCCAATTAATGATGACAATACATTGAATCTAGATGAGATGTATATAGGATCCGACATTCACATAGGGGGGAGATTATTTGAGTAATTTGAACTTAAAATGATAGGAAAAAACGTGCTATGTGTAAGTAATAGACCATTAGTCTAGATCGTAACCAACGTCATAACTCTTTAATTTAAAACTTTGATAATCAAAAGTAAAGAAATCATTAACTCATGTTTTAAAAAGCTCTATGTAGTGTGATAGCTTGTTTTTCAAACTATAAATGCTATCATAATTGGAATAACATTTATCCAGTTTCCAATTATAGAGAATAATCTGTACAGAATGATAGGAGGACTCATGAAAGGTCGAAAAATCATGATGATAGTTTCATCAATTGTAGCTCTGCTTATTGTAGGTGGATGTACTGTGAAACAGAAAGAAAATACGAAGCAAGATAAAACGAATGTTTCTTCATCTACGAAAGACCTAAAGGAAGATAAGGGAGCTATAAAGAAAAAACAACTGGACTATCTAAAAGAACACGAACAGGAGATTGTTGATTTAGTCAAAGCACAAAATTC
The DNA here is from genome assembly GCA_046994005.1 of Streptococcus sp. Taxonomy (GTDB): domain Bacteria; phylum Bacillota; class Bacilli; order Lactobacillales; family Streptococcaceae; genus Streptococcus. The sequence continues at coordinate 5,500 of JBKXCY010000052.1, read as the reverse complement.
AAAAGTTGAATCCGTTCAGATTGATTGGGATCAGACACAATGGAGTGATGGTGGACTGACAACTCCTGAATATTATATGAATGTTTTTGGACGTATAAATAATATTGAAGAATCGGGTTGGGGAGTAGATATCCCAATTAATGAGGATAATACATTAAATTTAGATGAGATGTATGTAGGATCCTACATTAGAGTAGGGGGGAAATTATTTGACTAATTGGAATTTAAAAAGTTTTGATAATCTATATGCTTCATTAGCAGAATCAGCTTACAGAGATAGACCAAATAAGTTTCCATATGAACAATTGGATCAAATCCAGGAAGAGTGTTCAAAGCTCAAATGGGAGTATGACAACGAGATAGATGCTTTTTATAAAAATCAGAGAAAGCTGGAATCAGAAGCTAAAAAAAATCAGTAAGGGCAACCTTACTGATTTTTTTAGTTGGATCCAGATGATGCTGTATCTGCGCCACTGTCTGTTGCGGTGGAACCTTGGTCTTGTGCTGCAGATGAACTGGTGTCTGTAGCGGATGAGCTATCGGTTTCTTTTTGTGAACTAGCATCTGTATTGCTTGAATCGGTTTGCGTATTGGTATTAGCATCTGTATTGGTAGCGCTTGAGTCAGATCCCTTATCGTGGACCACGACGACGCTGGTGCTACTAGATGGTTTATCTTCTGTTTTTTGATTGTCTTTATTAAGCAGGCTTATAATCGTAAAAGAAGTGACGATAATCCCTAAAAGACTGGCAATCGTGGCGACAACTGTTTGAAATAGTGACAGGCCTTGTTTGACTTTTTCACCACGTGAGGGTCTAGAATCTGTAGTATCCTCTGGTTTTTGGTTTTTGTTGCTTCTTGAATATTGTGACATGTTTTTTCTCTTTCTATCAAAATTTGTTTTTTAACACTTTCTTATTATAAGTCATTTTCTGAAAAATGTCTAAAAAGAACTGAATTTTATGGAGTGATTTTACCTCATCTCTCTTTATCAAATCCTTGTCCCAAGCGGTTAGAAATGATAAAATAGAAGTTACGTAAAAAGAAAGTGATGGATGCGTAGGACATGATTTATTTTGACAATTCAGCAACGACCAAACCTTATCCAGAAGCCCTTGCGACCTATACAGAAGTGGCCACTCGGATTTGGGGCAACCCTTCTAGTTTGCACAATCTAGGTAGTCAAGCTACCCGTATTTTAGAGGCTTCTAGAAAACAGATTGCGGAGCTAATTGGCAAGAAAGCTGAGGAAATTTACTTCACGTCTGGTGGGACCGAAGGGGACAACTGGATCCTCAAGGGTGTCGCTTTTGAGAAAGCTCCTTATGGCAAGCATATCATTGTCTCTGACATCGAGCATCCCGCTATCAAGGAGTCCGCTGCTTGGTTAAAGATGCAGGGATTCGAAGTGGATTATGCTCCAGTGGATGCGCGTGGCTTTGTCAAAGTGGATGCCTTGGCTAGTCTTCTCCGTCCAGATACGACCTTGGTCTCTGTCATGGCCGTCAACAATGAGATTGGCTCCATCCAGCCCATCCATGAAATTGCGTCTCTCCTAGAAGATCGCCCAACGATTAGTTTCCATGTCGATGCTGTTCAAGCTTTAGCCAAGGTAGCAACAGAAGTTTATCTACCAGAGCGCGTGGACTTTGCGACCTTCTCTAGTCACAAATTCCATGGCCTTCGTGGAGTTGGCTTTGTCTACATCAAAGAAGGCAAAAAGATCACCCCTCTCTTAACCGGAGGTGGTCAAGAGAAAGAAATGCGCTCGACAACTGAGAACGTGGCAGGTATCGCAGCAACCGCAAAAGCCCTACGCTTAGCCATGGAAAACCAAGAAGCTTTTGCCAGCAAGACCCAGCAGATGAAAGAAGTGATCCGTAAAGAATTGGCCAACTATCCAGATGTCACTGTCTTTTCTGGTGAGGATCACTTTGCCCCTCACATCTTGACTTTCGGGATCAAGGGAGTTCGTGGTGAAGTAGTGGTCCATGCCTTTGAAGAGTTTGATATTTATATCTCGACGACCAGTGCCTGCTCGTCCAAGGCTGGAAAACCAGCCGGGACCTTGATTGCCATGGGAGTGGACAAGAGTGTTGCACAGACAGCTGTCCGCTTGAGTCTCGATATTGAAAATGACATGAGCCAAGTCGAGCAATTCTTGACCAAGTTCAAACTGATTTACGAACAAACACGAAAAGTACGTTAATTTTAGAAGGAAATCAATATGACCTTAACCTATTCAGAAATTATGATTCGCTATGGAGAGCTTTCTACTAAAGGGAAAAACCGCATGCGTTTCATCAATAAACTTCGCAATAATATCCAAGATGTTTTATCTATTTATCCGGCTGTCAAAGTGACAGCGGACCGCGATCGGGCCCATGCTTATCTACATGGGACGGATTATGAGCCGGTGGCAGAATCCCTCAAGCAAGTTTTTGGAATCCAAAATTTTTCACCTGTTTACAAGATTGAAAAATCAGTACCAGCCTTAAAAGCGGCAGTGCAAGAGATTATGAAGGAGATTTACAAGGACGGCTTGACCTTTAAAATCTCAAGTAAGCGTAGCGATCACACTTTTGAACTCGATAGCCGTGAACTCAATCAAACCTTGGGTGGTGCTGTCTTTGAAGCCATTCCAACCATTCAGGCCCAAATGAAAAAACCAGATATCAACCTGCAAGTCGAAATCCGAGAAGAAGCAGCCTACATCTCTTATGAAACTATTAAGGGAGCAGGTGGCCTTCCTGTTGGTACATCTGGCAAGGGCATGCTCATGCTTTCTGGTGGGATCGACTCTCCAGTAGCTGGCTACTTAGCCTTGAAGCGTGGGGTGGATATCGAGGCGGTTCACTTCGCGAGCCCCCCTTATACCAGCCCAGGAGCTCTTAAAAAAGCCCATGACTTAACACGGAAGTTGACCAAGTTTGGGGGCAATATCCAATTTATCGAGGTGCCCTTCACAGAGATCCAAGAGGAGATCAAGGCTAAAGCGCCAGAAGCTTACCTCATGACCCTGACCCGTCGCTTTATGATGCGCATTACAGACCGCATTCGCGAGGTTCGCGGTGGTTTGGTGATTATCAATGGTGAAAGCTTAGGACAAGTGGCTAGTCAAACCTTAGAGAGTATGCAGGCCATCAATGCGGTAACCAATACACCAGTTATCCGTCCGGTGGTGACCATGGACAAGTTGGAAATCATCGATATTGCCCAAGAGATTGATACCTTTGAAATCTCTATCCAACCGTTTGAAGACTGTTGTACCATCTTTGCACCAGATCGTCCAAAGACCAATCCGAAACTCAAAAATGCAGAGCAGTATGAGCAACGGATGGATGTAGAAGCTTTGGTTGAGCGTGCTGTAGCTGGTATCATCGTAACAGAGATCACACCAAAAGCAGAAAAAGATGAGGTCGATGACCTGATCGAGGATTTGCTATAGGAGAGACTGGAATGCTCCAGCCTCTTTTTATCACTGAATAGAAGGAAAGAAAATGAAAAAAATTATCGTGCTAATGACAAGCGTGCTTTTGTTGACAGGCTGTGTGAAGGTGTCATTTACTGGCCCCAAAAAAGAAGAGAAGACTAGCCAGTCGACCAGCAGCAAAAAAGAACTCCTCACATTTGTCAGAGCCGAGCAGTATAAAGACCAGGACAACGAAGTTTTGGAAGCGTCCGAGAAATTTATCAAGGAACATCCAATGCTTGGAGAAGCTGGAAAATTATTTGTCTTTTTCCCAGGCTATACCTTTGGAAATGATGAAAACCGCTTCGCCTTGTTCTTTATTGTAAATCGTACCACCACAACCATCGATCGTGATGGATCCTTTGTTCTGAATTTGGAATATGATGGAGAGCCACTTTTCAAAGATGTCACAGTGAACTATGAAGTGAGCGAATCAGGGGTATTGAAACCCAATACCGCTGCCGCAATCCCAATCAAAATTACCAAGGAACAAGAAGAAAAAATGAAGGCTATGAATGATTCTTCAAAAGCCAAAATGAGTTTCAAAGACTTTAAATTTAAGGAATAAAGTAAGGTAGAGAGTCGTACTTCCAAAAAAACGTTAGAAATAAAGGGATTTTTTCTATGAAAATCCGTTTTCAAAGGCAAAAAGACTTGTCATTGTTGGATAGAAGTGTTATACTTATAAAGTTGACTATGCACATGCCTGTGCAACCGCTCGAACATCGTCGCTCGTCGTATAACAAATTTAAACTTCGTTATGATCGCCTTGCCTAACACAAGTTATGTCTTCGGCTTCATTCCTCGTTTATTCTTTGTTCTACTTAGAGTTCTTCTTTTAAGTGGTTCGTCCCACGATGCTAGGCGAGTCTTCACAAAAATACGGGGAAACCCAAAAATACATAGGAGGTGCATAATGAGCACATACGCAATCATTAAAACTGGCGGAAAACAAGTTAAAGTTGAAGTTGGTCAAGCAGTCTACGTTGAAAAATTGAACGTTGAAGCTGGTCAAGAAGTTACATTTAACGAAGTTGTTCTTGTTGGTGGTGAAAACACTGTTGTCGGAACTCCACTTGTTTCAGGAGCTACTGTTGTTGGAACTGTTGAAAAACAAGGAAAACAAAAGAAAGTTGTTACTTACAAGTACAAACCTAAAAAAGGTAGCCACCGTAAACAAGGTCACCGTCAACCTTACACTAAAGTTGTCATCAACGCAATTAACGCTTAATTTTTAGGAAAACACATGATACAAGCAGTCTTTGAACGAGCCGAAGATGGCGAGCTGAGGAGTGCAGAAATCACTGGGCACGCTGGAAGCGGTGAATACGGCTTTGATGTTGTGTGTGCATCGGTTTCGACTCTAGCCATTAACTTTGTCAACTCTGTTGAGAAGTTTGCAGGCTACGAACCGGATCTAGAATTAAACGAAGAAGAAGGTGGCTTCCTACGGGTCACAATCCCGACAGATATTCCACCACATCAAAGAGAAATGACGCAACTATTCTTTGAATCATTTTTCTTAGGGATGGCAAACTTATCGGAGAACTCTTCAGAGTTCGTCCAAACAAGAGTTATCACAGAAAACTAACATGGAGGAAAACAATTATGTTGAAATTGAATCTTGCTAACTTGCAACTTTTCGCCCACAAAAAAGGTGGAGGTTCTACATCAAACGGACGTGATTCACAAGCAAAACGTCTTGGAGCTAAAGCAGCTGATGGACAAACTGTAACAGGTGGATCTATCCTTTACCGTCAACGCGGTACTCACATCTACCCAGGTGTGAACGTTGGACGTGGTGGAGACGATACTTTGTTCGCAAAAGTTGAAGGCGTAGTACGCTTCGAACGTAAAGGTCGCGATAAAAAACAAGTTTCTGTTTACCCAATCGCAAAATAATAGATTTTATTCTATAGAAAGATGAGTCATTCAGGCTCGTCTTTTTTATGTTGAAAAATTCACTTTTTACATGCAAAAATATCAAAATTATATTGACAATAAGTTATTATAGTGATATACTTACAC
>JBKXCY010000051.1:0-9367 GCA_046994005.1 Streptococcus sp. | reverse complement strand
ACCTTATCTTTTGAATGGCCACAAGCATACGGTATTCTGAAATCTGAAATGGGGGTAAACAGTTTGTTTCGAATCTCAACAAATGACTCTGCTAAACGGCGTCATACGTCTTTTACATCTGTTGAGGTTATGCCCGAATTAGACGATACCATCGAGGTTGAAGTTCGTGATGATGATATCAAGATGGATACCTTCCGCTCTGGTGGAGCTGGTGGACAAAACGTCAACAAGGTCTCTACAGGGGTGCGCTTGACCCACATTCCGACAGGGATTGTAGTGGCATCCACCGTGGATCGAACCCAATACGGGAACCGTGATCGTGCGATGAAGATGTTGCAGGCTAAACTCTACCAATTAGAGCAAGAGAAAAAAGCAGCAGAAGTGGATTCTCTAAAAGGGGATAAAAAAGAAATCACCTGGGGAAGTCAAATCCGCTCCTATGTTTTTACCCCTTACACCATGGTTAAGGATCACCGGACCAACTACGAAGTAGCGCAGGTAGACAAGGTGATGGATGGAGATATCGATGGCTTTATCGATGCCTACCTTAAATGGCGTCTCCAATAACCTCGAGGGAATCAACCAGAAAAGAATGAAAGGAATTTCATTACATGTCAATGATTGAAATGAAAGATGTTGTCAAAAAGTATGACAACGGGACGACGGCCCTTCGCGGGGTCTCTGTCCAAATTGAACCAGGAGAATTTGCCTACATCGTAGGACCTTCTGGTGCAGGGAAGTCGACCTTTATTCGACTTTTATACCGTGAAGTCAAACACGATAAAGGAAGTTTGAAAGTAGCTGATTTTGATTTGGATAAAATCAAAAAACGCGATATTCCTATGTTGCGACGCAATGTGGGAGTGGTCTTCCAAGATTATAAATTGCTTCCAAAGAAAACCGTTTATGAAAATATTGCCTACGCTATGCAAGTTATCGGTGAGCGCCGTCGCAATATTAAAAAGCGTGTGATGGAAGTTTTGGATCTTGTCGGATTGAAACACAAGGTCCGCTCATTCCCGAATGAATTGTCCGGTGGGGAGCAACAACGGATTGCGATTGCTCGTGCGATCGTCAACAATCCGAAAGTCTTGATTGCGGATGAGCCAACGGGGAACTTGGACCCAGATAATTCATGGGAAATCATGAATCTTTTGGAGCGGATTAATCTGCAAGGGACCACAGTATTGATGGCGACCCACAATAGCCAGATTGTAAATACTTTACGTCACCGTGTCATCGCGATTGAAAATGGTCGTGTAGTGCGTGATGAAGCGGAAGGAGAGTACGGATACGATGATTAGAAGATTTTTCCGACACTTAATCGAATCGCTTAAAAGCTTGAAACGAAATGGTTGGATGACGATTGCAGCGGTCAGCTCGGTTATGATTACCCTTAGCTTGGTTGCTATTTTCGCCTCAGTTATTGCCAATACCATCAAGCTTTCAGATGATATTCAAAACAGTGTGCGGGTTGTAGTATACATGCGCAAGGATATTCAAGATCAGAGCGAGCAGATTGAAAAAGACGGTCAAACCGTGACCAATGAAAACTACCATAAGGTCTACGATGCTCTGACAGCCATGAAGCATGTTGATAAGGTTGATTTTTCTAGCAAGGAAGAACAGTATGATAAACTGATCAAAACGGCTGGGAACAACTGGAAGATTTTTGATGGAGATGCCAATCCTCTCTATGATGCTTATTATGTAGAGACAACAGCTCCTAAATATGTAAAGCAAGTATCGGCTGATGCCAAAAAAATTGAAGGGGTCTCTGAAGTTAAAGATGGTGGGGTCGATACCCAACGCTTGTTTGCTCTTGGAACCTTCATCCGAAACTGGGGCTTGATTGGTGTAGCTTTATTGATTTTCATCGCAGTCTTCTTGATTTCAAATACCATTCGGATTACCATCATTTCACGTAGTCGTGAGATTAAGATTATGCGACTGGTAGGAGCAAAAAATGGCTATATTCGTGCACCATTCCTTTTAGAAGGTGCTTGGATCGGTCTCTTGGGAGCCTTGGTTCCTTCAGCTTTGGTCTTCTATGTTTATAATGTTGTCTATACATCTATGAACAATAACTTGGCAGATCAAAACTTGTATCTCTATAGTCCTCATCTCTTGGTACCGATCATGGTCGGTGGCCTCTTTGGATTAGGAATTTTGATTGGAGCGATTGGTTCTTCAATCTCCATGAGACGTTTTCTTAAGATATAATAAAAAAGCAAGTTCGCACTTGCTTTTTTTGTCTACTTTTATGAGGACAGGAAGGATGATAAGGACTCTTTAGGATTGTCTAAAGAAGGGATTGAACATCTTCTCGTGACCAATAGAAGTCTCAGGGCCATGACCGGGATAGACAGTGTAGGAAGATGGAAGGGTAAAGAGTTCTTCTCTGATACTGCTAAGCAACTGTGTCGCGTTCCCTGTTGGAAGATCGGTCCGTCCAATGGTTTCGCGAAAAAGGGCGTCACCGGATAGAACCAGGTGATCCTCAGGAAAGACGATGGAGACCCCTCCTGCAGAGTGGCCTGGTGTCTCCAGAACATAAAAGTGGAAATCGGCTATTTGGTAATCGGAGCGAATGTCATAAAGGAAGTCGGCCTCCTTGCATACCACATCTTCTAAATCCGCATGACGATCCAAACCAGATAAATTATCGACAGGAGAAGACAACCAACTGGCTTCTGCTGAATGGACATAAACAGATGGGAAATGATAGGTCTGACGAACCTTTTCAAGACTCATAATGTGATCGTAATGTGTATGGGTTAAAAGAATCGCTACGATTGGTTTACCGATGCGATCTATTTGTTTTTGAATGGTCGCCCAGTCGCTACCTGGATCGACAAGAATGAGGGAATGGTCATTTTCAAGGTAGTAGGTGTTTTCATAAGCTACAGGATTAACGGTACGATAGATTTTCATAAGGACTCCTTTCTAGAATAGTGTATCAAATTGCGAGGAAAATAACAGGATTGAAGTCAGCATGAAAGGAGAAAAAAATCTGCAGAGCTTGCTCAAACGTGATATAATTTTAAGTATTATGACAAGACAGAAACGGAAATATGCCATTGTGGATCTGGAAGCGACCAGTGCTGGAAGCAATGCTAAGATCATTCAGGTTGGGATTGTCATCATCGAAGATGGGAGGATTACTCAATCCTATGAGACGGATGTGAATCCCCATGAACGATTGGATGAGCATATCAAACAATTGACTGGCCTGACAGATGCTCGCTTGAAAAAAGCACCAGAGTTTGCACAAGTGGCAAAAGAAATTTTTGAATTAATAGAAGATGCCGTCTTTGTGGCCCATAATGTCAAATTTGATGCGAATTTATTGGCAGAAGCCCTTTTTTGGGAAGGATTTGAGCTAACGACTCCTCGGATTGATACGGTTGAATTGTCTCAAATTTTCTATCCGACTTTAGAACGCTACAATTTAGGAGCGCTTGCGGCTGAACTGGAAATTGAGTTGCACCATGCTCACTCCGCTCTAGCGGATGCTATGGCAACAGCCCAGCTGCTGTTGAAATTGAGAGAGAAAATTGCGAGCTTACCAAGAGGATTGATCGAAAAACTTCTTTCGATGGCAGATTGTTTGATTTATGAATCGCGACTCTTAATAGAAGATGCGCTTGAAGACAGTAGCCTTTTTTTACCAGCTCATTTAGTAGAAGTTCATGGTCTCTATCTGCGAAAGCCACAACAGTTTATAGAAAGTCGTCATTTGTCTGAACAGTTTGAACTCAATATGCAGCTGTTGGGAATGGAGGCTTATCCGGAACAAAGAGAATTTGTTGCCTATATCGAGGACAGTTTGCAACAGCCACTTCCGAGTTTTATTGAAGCGCCAACGGGTATTGGGAAGACCTACGCCTATCTATTAACGCTTTTGGCGAAAACTTCCAAGCGCATTCTTGTCAGTGTTCCCACTAAAATTCTTCAGGATCAAATTATGAAGAAGGAAGGAAAGACCATCCAAGATCTTTTCCAAATTCCCTTTCATAGTCTGAAAAGTCCCAAGGATTACATCCAACTCGATAAATTGTATGAGGCCTTACAGAGTGAGTCAGATAATGGGATGATCCGACGCTTTAAAATGCAACTGTTGGTTTGGCTGACCATGACGGAAACGGGAGAGTTCAGTGAAATTGGTCAACTCTATCGTCATCTTCATTTTGTATCTGAAATATGCCACGATGGCCAATTGTCAAAACGTTCACTTTTTTATCAGGAAGATTTTTGGCGTCTCGGCCAGGAAAAAGTGAAAACCAGCCGGGTAATTCTGACCAATCATGCCTATCTGTTAACACGTCTAGAAGATGATAAGAGTCTACTTCAAGAATCTGTTCTGGTAGTGGATGAAGCGCAAAAACTCTTCTTTGCTTTAGAACAGTTTTCACAGAGAGAAGAAACCTTGCAATCTCTTCTTCTAGGCTTGCAACACGCCATCGAAGAGGAAAAAGATCTTCTGCAACGGCGTTTGCTGGAAAGTATTCAATTTGAATTAAATGCCTGCTCTAAGGAAGTTGTACAAGGAAAAACAGCGATCTTATCAGATCAAACAGTGGCAAAAATTCGACAGGATGTATCGGAATTAAAAAACGAATCTCTAGAGAATCTAAGGGAATTGTTTGATGAGCGATACCAGATTTTTTGGATGGACAAGGAAGTGGTCGAAAGCCACCAGATTCTTCGTCTCCATGGAGGAGTTGAGGACTTGCTATCCTTTAAGGAGTTTGTGCCTGAAGAAGTACCCGTGCTCTTTGTATCAGCGACGATCGCGATCAGTAAAAAGGTGCATTTACCTGCTCTTTTAGGATATCAAGAGCAGCAGATCTACCGGGTGCCAATAACAGTCAAACAACACCAGGAATTGTTGGTGCCGATAGATTTTCCAGATGTCGTTTCTTTATCTTCCGTGGAGTATGCAGGAGAGATTTGTCAGCTCATCGATGAACTTTTTCCTCTAAGAAAACCAATTTTTCTCTTGTTTACCTCAAAAGAATTGTTACTGGAGACGTCAAACGCCTTGAAGTTTCCTCATTTGGCCCAGTATCGAAATGGCGATGCAGCTAATATTAAGCGACGATTTGACCGAGGAGAAACCTCTATTTTATTGGGAACAGGAAGCTTTTGGGAGGGAGTCGATTTTTCCCAACAAAAAGAAGTGATTCAAATCATCACGCGCCTTCCTTTTGACAACCCTAAAGATTATATGGTTCAAAAGCTGAATACCCAACTCAGAGAACAGGGGAAAAATCCCTTTTATGACTATAGCCTTCCGGTCGCGATTTTAAGGCTCAAACAGGCTATTGGGAGAACCAGCCGTTTTCAAGACCAGGAATCGTTGGTCCTCTTATTGGATCAGCGGGTGGTGACCAAACGATATGGAAAACAAATTTTAGATGGCTTGCAGCAAGTGTTGCCCCTTCACACAACAGTGAGAGAGCGGCTTGTTGAGCAAGCAGCTGACTTTTTTGAAAGGAATTGAGAGAATGAAAAATAAAGGATTTGGACTTGCAATTGCATTTGTACTGGCTCTTTGTGCCATGTTATTGGGAACTTTCTTTCCCATCATTGGCTCCAGTGTCTTTGCTTTGATTTTAGGAATTGTCCTCAATGAATTAGTAGATTTGCCAGAGAATTCACGACCAGGACTGAACTGGTCCGGTAAGAAATTATTGCAGTATTCGATTATCTTCATGGGATTTAGCTTGCCGATTGCGACGGTTGCCTCTACCGGCTTGTCTTCTTTGAAGATTAGTCTGCCAACGATAACAGTTGCCTTTCTTGCAGCGATGATCTTTGGGAGAGTCTTCCATCTGAAATCTCATCTACGGACCTTAATTGGATTTGGAACGGCTATTTGTGGTGGATCTGCTATCGCAGCAGCTGCTCCGATCATTGAAGCAGACGAAGAGGAAATTGCCTTATCTATGTCAACTATCTTCTTCTTCAACATTCTGGCTGTCTTTATCTTTCCAGTATTAGGGCATGTATGGCATATGTCTAATTTTCAATTTGGCCTCTGGTCAGGAACAGCTATTAACGATACGTCATCAGTTGTAGCAGCAGCATTTTCCTACAGTAAAGCGGCGGGTGAAATGGCGACCATTGTTAAGTTAACACGCGCCCTGATGATTGTACCAGTTTGTTTGGGCTTGATCGGTCTAAAATGGTATCGGAGCAAGCAACAAGGAAGAAACAAAGGAATGTTAAAGAAAATTATTCCTTGGTTCATCATTTGGTTTATTGTGGCTTCTATTCTTTCATCTATCGGCTTGGTACCTAAAGTGGTTCTTCCTTACCTAAAGGACCTTTCTCACCTCTTTATGGCCATGGCCTTGGTCGGAATCGGAAGCAAGGTTTCTTGGAAACAGTTCCGTGCAGCAGGAGCAGCCCCCCTTCTAGTAGGGTTGATTGCTTGGTTTTGTGTAGCAGGATCTAGCTTGATTCTACAAATGTTGTTCTATTAATTGATTTGATGATTCTCACAGAAAGGAACGTGAATGAAGAAACATCATTTTTGGACGATTCACCTGGATTATTCGATCATTGGGATTGTCTTCGCCCTTCTCATGATTGGGATTTTATCTGTTTATGTAGCAGTTTCTCATGACTATCCCCAAATGGTGTGGCCTTTTTTAGGGCAGCAATTGGCCTGGATTGGTGTGGGATGTGTCATTTGCCTGATTGTGACGATTTTTAGCACGAAATTTCTTTGGAAAATCACTCCCTTTCTTTACCTGCTTGGCCTAGCCTTGATGGTTCTTCCTCTTGTGTTTTATAATCCCAACTTGGTAGCTTCAACAGGAGCTAAAAACTGGGTGGCTTATGGGAACATCACCTTATTTCAGCCCTCAGAATTTATGAAGATCCCCTTCATCCTGATGCTGTCACGCTCTATTGTCCGATTTTTGCAAAGAAATAAGGGGCGTGAGCGATTATTACGACAAGATTGGTTTTTGATTCTAGAGTTGACCATCTATACGATTCCGGTCTTTGCCTTATTGGCTCTCCAGCAGGACTTGGGAACGGCCTTAGTATTCTTGGCCATTTTTGCGGGCTTAGTGCTCGTTTCAGGAGTTTCCTGGAAAATTATCTTGCCGGTCATCTTGCTTCTGGCAGGTGGGTTAGCAGGCTTTCTCTTCCTCTTTCTTTCAGAAGGGGGTCGGGCTTTTCTGCACCAGCAAGTAGGGATGCCAACCTACCAGATGAACCGTATTTTAGCCTGGTTAAATCCTTTTGACTATGCACAAACCACCACCTACCAGCAGGCACAAGGACAGCTAGCTATTGCTAGTGGTGGCCTCTTTGGTCAAGGCTTTAATGTCTCTAATTTATTGGTTCCCGTACGGGAAAGTGATATGATTTTTACAGTAGTAGCAGAGGACTTTGGCTTTGTTGGAGCTCTGGTACTGTTGATTTTATATGTGACCCTGATTTACCGCATTTTAAAAATTACCCTCCAGTCCAATAACCAATTTTATACTTATATTTCCATTGGATTTATCATGATGCTGGTCTTTCATATTTTTGAAAATGTTGGCGCGGTAACGGGTCTTCTCCCCTTGACGGGGATTCCCCTCCCCTTTATCTCACAGGGTGGATCGTCTATTATTAGTAATCTAATTGGTGTTGGTCTGGTCCTTTCAATATATAATCATAGTAGCAAAAAGAAAGAGCCAGAAGAAGGGCCTCCAATCCGTAAAAAAGTAGTCCTTAAAAAGGCGCAATAGATAGAAAGAAGGAATGAAAATGAAAAAAGTAGCAACGATTTTAGCAAACGGTTTTGAAGAAATTGAAGCCTTGACCATTGTCGATGTTTTGAGACGTGCTGGGATCGACTGTGACCTCGTTGGGACGGAAGAAACGGTCACAGGTTCTCACCAGATCACAGTGGAAGTCGACCGCCTCTGGAATGGGGACCTGTCAGATTATGATGGAATCTTCTTACCAGGTGGGATGCCAGGAGCTGCGAATTTGCGGGACAATCCGGAATTGATTGCAGCTCTTCAAGAAGAAAGTAGGAAAGGAAAAATCATTTCTGCGATTTGTGCAGCACCAATTGTCTTGGCACGTGCCGGCCTCTTAAAAGATAAACACTATACCTGTTACGATGGTTTTGAAGAAGAGATTCAAGATGGGCACTATCAGAAAGAAACAGTGGTGAAAGACGGGAATCTCTTGACCAGTCGTGGTCCTTCAACTGCGCTTGCCTTGGCTTATGCCTTGGTAGAGCAATTTGGAGGAGATGCCCAAAGTCTTCGTCAAGGAATGCTCTATCAAGATGTCTTTGGAGATGCTTAAAAAAGCTCTTTTGGACACCATATTTTCTGGTAAAAGTTTACATTCTATGACGGAAAATGACTTCTCTATGATTTAAAATGAAATGACCGTAAAAAATGGCTAAAATCCCCCCTAAATGAGGGTTTTAGCTTATTTTTTTTGTCCATTTGTGGTATAATATTGACTATGAATTATCATGATTTTATATGGGATCTTGGTGGGACGCTATTGGATAATTACGAAACGTCCACAAATGCCTTTGTAGCGACATTGAAGGACTTTCACATCCAAGCCGATCATGATTCTGTTTATGCAGCGTTAAAAATCTCAACACAGGATGCAATCCATACCTTTGCGCCTCATATTCCTAATTTTCGTACGGAATACAAGAAAAAAGAAGCCTTAGGTTTGCAAGATCCGGTTTTATTTGATGGAGCAAAAGAGTTACTAGAAGAGATTCAAGCACATGGAGGACGTCATTTTTTGGTATCTCATCGGGATCGCCAAGTTTTGACCCTTATTGAACAGACAGGCATTGCACCCTACTTTACGGAGATTGTAACAGCAGACGAGGGCTTTCCTCGAAAACCAGACCCAGCCTCTATGCTTTATTTGAAGGAAAAATATGGCATTCAAGACGGTCTGGTCATCGGAGATCGTCCGATCGATATTGAAGCTGGGAAGGCTGCAGGGCTTTCAACCTATTTATTTGATACCATGCCCCACTTACACCAGTTTATATTTGAATAGAAAAGGGAAATTATGACAGAGGATAAACAGCAAGAAATTCAAGCGCAAGAATATGATGCCAGTCAGATTCAGGTCTTGGAAGGACTAGAAGCAGTTCGGATGCGTCCGGGGATGTATATTGGATCTACCTCAAAAGAAGGTCTTCATCATCTGGTCTGGGAAATCGTGGATAACTCGATTGACGAAGCCTTAGCTGGTTTTGCTAGCCATATTGAAGTTTTCATTGAAGCAGATAATTCTATCACGGTTGTCGATGATGGTCGGGGAATTCCAGTGGATATCCAAGAAAAGACGGGTCGACCTGCCGTTGAAA
>JBKXCY010000050.1:0-9437 GCA_046994005.1 Streptococcus sp. | reverse complement strand
TGTCTGTGGATGTTGGCTCTAAAGTCAAAGCCAATCAACAAGTATTGTTATTGACAGAAGACTTTGATGCGGTTCCAGATATGTATGGTTGGACTAAGAAAAATGCAGACATCTTTGGAGAATGGACTGGAATTGAGATTACCTATAAAGGTAGTGGAAAGAAAGTAACCAAACAAAGTGTCAAAATGAACACCTCACTTAATAAAACTAAAAAGATTACGTTAACATTAGGAGACTAAGATGTATATTGCTACGATCCTTGTATCGTTTCTATTAACAGTGGCTGCTATTCCAGCCTTTATTCGATTTTACCATCGTGCTCATATTTCTGGGCAACAAATGCACGAAGATGTGAAACAACACAAAGCGAAAGCTGGCACTCCGACAATGGGTGGAGTTGTATTTCTCATTACAGCCGTTCTAGTTAGTTTTGTCGTTACCGTATTGACTGGAAATTTCACGCGCCCTGTTCAACTGATTCTATTTATCTTGATTCTATATGGAATTGTTGGATTTTTGGATGACTTTTTAAAAGTTTTTCGTAAGATTAATGAAGGTCTCAATCCAAAACAAAAATTGGCCCTTCAACTTGTTGGTGGAATCATCTTCTATATTTTTTCTGAACGCCACGGTGCAGGAAGCCTTTTAAATGTCTTTGGTTACGATCTTTACTTGGGCCATTTCTACATTCTCTTTGCTTTGTTTTGGTTGGTTGGATTTTCAAACGCGGTCAATTTGACAGATGGGATTGATGGGTTGGCAAGCATTTCGGTGACGATCAGTTTAATCGCTTATTCCATCATCGCTGTTTGGCAAAGACGAATCGATATCCTCTTTGTGACCATCAGTATGATTGGAGCTCTATTAGGTTTCTTCGTCTACAACCATAAGCCGGCCAAGATTTTCATGGGAGATGTTGGAAGCCTAGCCCTAGGTGGAATGCTTGCGACTCTATCCATGGCTCTCCATGCAGAGTGGACCTTGCTCTTGATTGGGATTGTCTACGTCTTTGAGACTAGCTCGGTCATGCTCCAAGTGTCCTATTTCAAATGGACCAAGAAACGGACAGGAGAAGGGCGCCGGATCTTCCGCATGACGCCTTTCCATCACCATTTAGAATTGGGTGGTTTGTCTGGGAATGGGCCTAAATGGTCTGAGTGGAAGGTCGATGCCTTTCTTTGGAGCGTCGGTGCAGGAATGAGTGCCTTGACTCTCTTGATCTACTATTTGACCAATTCATAAGTCGTGAATCATAAAAGGTTGGGATATTATCTCAACCTTTTTCGCTGGCTAGGAATTGCTGTCCAAAAGAAGAGCGGGAAGAGGACTTTTCTGATATAATAGTAGAGATGATGAAAGGATAAGAGAATGAAATTTACAGATTTTAAGTTTAAGGACTATATCCAAGAGGCCTTAAAAGAGATTAATTTTATCGAAGCGACAGAAGTTCAAGAAAAACTGATCCCGATTGTTTTAGCAGGTCGAGATTTGGTCGGTGAATCCAAAACAGGATCAGGGAAGACCCATACATTCCTCTTGCCAATTTTTCAAACCTTAAATGAGGATAGTAGCCATGTCGAAGTGGTGATTACAGCGCCTAGTCGGGAGTTGGCCACACAGATTTACCAAGCGGCTCGTCAGATTGCTAGCCACTGTGAAAAGGAAATCCGGATTGCTAACTATGTTGGCGGAACTGATAAGGCCCGTCAGATTGATAAGCTCCAAGTGGCTCAACCGCATATCGTGATTGGGACACCAGGACGCATCTATGATTTGGTTGCTTCTGGAGATTTAGCCATTCATAAGGCCCATACCTTTGTGGTCGATGAGGCTGATATGACTCTCGATATGGGATTTTTGACGACGGTAGATAAGATTGCATCCAGTCTTCCCAAACAACTCCAATTCTTGGTCTTCTCTGCTACGATTCCGCAAAAGTTGCAACCTTTCTTGAAGAAATACCTATCCAACCCTGTCATGGAGCAGATCAAAACCAAAACGGTGATTTCGGATACCATTGATAACTGGTTGGTATCGACAAAAGGGCGCGATAAGAATGAGCAGGTCTATCAACTAACCCAGGCTCTTCAACCTTATCTGGCTATGATTTTTGTGAACACCAAGGACAGAGCAGATGACTTGCATGCTTATTTGGTAGAAAAGGGCCTTAAAGTCGCTAAAATCCATGGAGGTGTTCCTCCACGGGAGCGTAAGCGGATTATGAACCAAGTCAAAAACCTGGATTTTGAATATATCGTGGCAACTGACTTGGCAGCGCGTGGAATCGATATTGAAGGGGTCAGTCATGTCATCAACGATGCCATTCCACAAGATTTGTCCTTCTTTGTCCACCGTGTTGGCCGGACTGGTCGGAATGGTCTTCCTGGTACAGCCATCACTCTTTATCAACCGAGTGATGATTCAGATATCCGTGAACTAGAAAAAATGGGCATTCGTTTCGTACCGAAAGTGTTGAAAAATGGGGTTATTGAAGATACCTATGATCGGGATAGACGGGCGAATCGTGAGAAGAAGCAAGAGAAACTTGATATCGAAATGATTGGTCTGGTGAAGAAGAAAAAGAAAAAAATCAAACCAGGCTACAAGAAAAAAATCAAATGGGCAGTTGATGAAAAGCGGAGAAAAGCTAAGCGAGCTGAAAACCGTGCGCGTGGTCGGGCAGAACGAAAGGCCAAACGCCAAACTTTCTAACCCCTTCTTTCAAATGTTCAGAAGAAAACATAGATTTTCTTTATGAACTCCATAAAGAAAAACTATTAGGAACTTGTCTAAAATTATGATAGACTAAATTTGAGTAGTCTATCATTTTTCTATTTCTGTAGCAATTTTTGGAATTCCGATAGTGAATGTGATAGAATGTTTATGTTCGAGAAAGGAAGTAACAAAAATGTTTACAACTAATCTTTTAACTGCCAACTGGTATGCTGACTTTTTAAAACACGTTCCAGATAGCAAGCTGTTTAGTTTGAGAGCCGTATTGGATGCATTTCCGGCAGTCATTGGGAAATTGCCTGTGACGATTTTATTAGCCCTAGGAGGCGCATTTTTTGGGATTATTTTTGCCATGATTTTTGCTCTGGTCAAAATTAATCGTGTACGAATTCTTTACCCGATTCAAGCTGTTTTTGTCAGTTTTTTACGTGGGACTCCTTTGTTGGTTCAGTTGATGTTGACCTATTATGGGATTCCTCTTATTTTAAAAGCGATCAATCAGTCCTATGGAACAGCTTTTAATATTAATGCCATTCCAGCTGAGTTATTTGCAATTGTGGCTCTTGCCTTTAATGAGGCAGCTTATGCGAGTGAAACCATACGGGCAGCCATTTTATCAGTGGATCCTGGTGAAATTGAGGCAGCGCGTAGTCTTGGGATGACCAACCGTCAAGTTTATCGCCGGATTATTATTCCCAATGCAGCAGTCGTTGCAACTCCTACTTTAATCAACTCTCTCATCGGCTTAACCAAGGGAACCTCGCTAGCCTTTAGTGCCAGTGTGGTTGAAATTTTTGCCCAAGCACGGATTATTGGGGGGAGCGATTTGAAGTACTTTGAACGCTTTATCACGGTATCGATTGTTTACTGGATTGTGAACATTCTCATTGAAATACTAGGCCGTCACATTGAACGTCGACTGGATATTGAGACTCCCGTAGCAATTGATTTACCAGATCAGGAGGTCCGGATCTAATGATTTATATTTCAGAATTATCAAAGACATTTTCAGGTCAAAAGGTTTTAAATAATCTAAGTTTGGAAATTCAAAAAGGGGAAGTCGTGGCCCTAATCGGGTCTTCGGGAGCTGGTAAATCAACCTTCTTACGCAGTTTAAACTATTTGGAATCACCAGATAGCGGTAGAATTAAGATTGATGATTTCGAAGTTGATTTTGAGCACATTACCCAAGATCAAATCTTGACCTTAAGAAGAAAATTGGCCATGGTTTTCCAACAGTTTAATTTGTTTGGTAGAAAAACAGCTCTTGAAAATGTGAAAGAAGGGCTCATTGTTGTGAAGGGCTTATCCGATCAAGAAGCAACGAAAATTGCTCGAGAAGAACTGGCAAAAGTCGGCTTATCGGATCGTGAAAATCACTATCCTCGTCACCTCTCAGGTGGACAAAAACAACGGGTGGCTTTGGCTCGTGCCTTGGCCATGAAACCAGAGGTTCTTTTGCTGGATGAACCGACTTCAGCCTTGGATCCAGAATTGGTTGGAGAAGTTGAAAAATCCATTGCCAATGCGGCAAAATCGGGACAAACCATGGTACTGGTCAGCCATGATATGTCTTTTGTAGCGCAAGTAGCAGATAAGGTCCTATTTTTGGATAAAGGACGGATTATTGAATCTGGAACACCAGAGGAAATCATGCAACATCCAAAAGAAGAACGGACAAAAGAATTCTTTGCTAGTTACAAACGGACCTATGTTTGATATAATAGAGAAGAGGTAAGACTCAGCTGGCGATGCTAGCTGGGTTTGTTTTCTGAAAATGTAAAAATATTTGGAGTCGTGATGTTAAATAAATTATTGTCCTTATATTTACAAAGTTTAGTGACGACAACGATTTTAGTTGGGATCGCTTCTTGTATTTGGATTGGCTACCGTGCCCTTAAGAAGAAAGATAAAACAGCCAAGCAACGACAAGCCCATTTGTATGATATCCTCTTAATTGATATCATGACGATTCCTATTTTAACCTTTGCGGTCATAGGGATTTTGTTTATCTTTCAAGCACGATAATTGCAAAAAGACCGTGTTAGAATTATAATGGTTACAACAAAACAGAAAGAGGTTGAGTATGTTTGATACAGTGATTATTGGAGCGGGTCCTGCAGGGATGACTGCTGCCCTTTATGCAGCACGAAGCAATTTAAAGGTCGCATTGATTGAGAGAGGAATTCCAGGCGGTCAAATGAACAATACGTCTGACATTGAAAACTATCCTGGCTATGCGAATATTAGTGGCCCAGACTTGGCTGAAAAAATGTTTGAGCCTTTAGAGAACTTGGTGTGGAATTTGTTTGGACAGTAGAGCGCATCGAAGACCACGGAGCAAGCAAAAGATTGTCACAGATGATGGGGAATTTGAAGCTAAACCGTGGTGATTGCAACGGTCTAACCACGTTCATTGAATGTCCCTGGTGAAGAGGAGCTAAATAGTAGAGGGGTTTCCTACTGTGCTGTTTGTGATGGAGCTTTCTTTAGAGACGAGGATCTCTTGGTCGTTGGTGGAGGTGATTCTGCGGTAGAAGAAGCTGTCTTTTTGACTCAGTTTGCAAAAACAGTGACCATTGCCCATCGTCGTGATCAGTTGCGTGCCCAAAAAGTTCTTCAAGATCGTGCCTTTGCCAATGATAAAATTCATTTTGCTTGGAATACGGTTGTTGAAGAAATTAAGGGTGAACAAAAAGTAACGTCTGTCCTTTTAAAAGATGTGAAGACAGGAGAGGTTAGAGAGCAAGCCTTCGGTGGTGTCTTTATCTATGTCGGTTTAGATCCTGTCAGTGAATTTGCGACAGAACTTGGTATTTTAGATGAAAATGGCTGGGTGGTCACGGATGATCATATGAGAACCACAGTCCCAGGTATTTTTGCGGTTGGCGATGTTCGTCAAAAAGATTTGCGTCAAGTGACGACAGCAGTCGGAGACGGTGCGATTGCTGGCCAAGAAGTTTATAAATATATCACAGAAAACTTTTAATCCAAAAAATCTGAGCTTCCTGTCTCAGATTTTTTTCATGCTTTCCTTTCAGTATTCAATAGAGCTGAAATGTGCTATAATGGTACTAATTTTATGGTAGGAATTCATAGAACAAATCAATAAAAAAGAGGTATACATATGTATCCAGATGACAGTTTAACTTTGCATACTGATTTATACCAAATCAACATGATGCAAGTCTATTTTGATCAAGGTATCCACAATAAACATGCTGTATTTGAAGTGTATTTTCGTCAACAGCCTTTTAAAAACGGCTACGCAGTATTTGCTGGCTTAGAGAGAATTGTGAAATACTTGGAAAACTTGAGTTTTTCTGAGAGTGATATTGCCTATTTAGAGTCACTTGGTTATCATGGGGCCTTCTTGGAATATCTCCGTGATCTCAAGTTGGAATTGACGGTACGCTCGGCTCAAGAAGGAGACTTAGTCTTTGCGAATGAACCAATTGTTCAGGTAGAGGGCCCTCTGGCTCAGTGTCAATTGGTGGAAACAGCCCTTTTGAATATCGTCAACTTTCAAACCTTGATAGCCACAAAAGCTGCTCGTATTCGTTCAGTCATTGAAGATGAGCCTTTGATGGAATTTGGAACACGTCGTGCGCAAGAAATGGATGCTGCCATTTGGGGAACTCGTGCAGCAGTCATCGGAGGTGCCAATGGAACTAGTAATGTTCGTGCAGGAAAACTCTTTGGAATCCCAGTTTTAGGAACTCATGCCCATTCTCTTGTACAGGTTTATGGAAATGACTACCAGGCCTTTAGGGCTTATGCGGAAACCCATAAAGATTGTGTTTTCCTCGTCGATACTTATGATACCCTTCGTATTGGGGTACCAGCAGCTATTCAGGTAGCGCGTGAAATGGGAGAGAAGATCAATTTCCTAGGCGTACGGATTGACTCAGGAGATATTGCCTATATTTCTAAAAAGGTTCGCCAGCAATTAGATGAGGCTGGGTTTACAACTGCTAAAATCTACGCTTCTAATGACTTGGATGAAAATACCATCCTCAACTTAAAAATGCAAAAAGCAAAAATTGATGTTTGGGGTGTAGGAACCAAGTTAATTACAGCTTACGATCAACCAGCGCTTGGAGCGGTATACAAAATTGTCTCTGTTGAAAACGAAGCAGGAGAGATGATCAATACCATCAAGCTTTCCAATAATGCGGAGAAAGTTTCTACTCCAGGTAAAAAGCAAGTCTGGCGGATTACGAGCCGTGAAAAAGGTAAGTCAGAAGGGGACTACATCACTTATGATGGAGTAGATGTTTCACAACTGACAGAACTTAAAATGTTCCATCCAACTTATACCTACATTAATAAAACAGTCCGAAACTTTGAGGCGATTCCTCTTTTAGTGGATATTTTTAAAGAGGGTCAATTGGTTTATCAACTGCCAACATTATCAGAAATTCAAGAATATGCTCGTAAAAATTACGATCAATTATGGGATGAATACAAGCGCGTCCTCAATCCACAGCATTACCCAGTTGACTTGGCAAAAGATATTTGGCAGGATAAGATGGATCTGATCGAGGAAATGCGTAACAAGGCCAATGGAGAAGGAGAAGCAAAATGAGTTTGCAAGAAGAGATTATCCAACAATTGGGTGTCAAGCCAATTATTGATCCTCAGGAAGAGATTCGCCGCTCGGTTGATTTCTTAAAAAGATATCTAAAAAAGCATCCCTTCTTGAAAACATTTGTATTAGGGATCTCAGGAGGACAAGATTCAACGCTTGCTGGACGATTAGCTCAATTAGCCATGGAAGAAATGCGCGCAGAAACAGGAGATGCCTCCTATCAATTTATTGCCGTTCGTCTTCCTTATGGGGTACAGGCAGATGAAGCAGATGCACAAAAAGCTTTGGCCTTTATCCAGCCGGATGTTAGCCTGGTTGTGAATATCAAGGAGTCTGCTGACGAAATGGTACGAGCAGTAGAAGCGACTGGAACAGAGGTTTCTGATTTTAACAAAGGCAATATGAAGGCTCGCAGTCGCATGATTGCTCAGTATGCTCTAGCTGGAGCACGTAGCGGAGCGGTGATTGGGACGGATCATGCTGCAGAAAATATTACTGGTTTCTTCACAAAATTTGGAGATGGTGTGCAGATATTTTGCCCCTTTTCCGTTTGAATAAACGTCAAGGAAAACAATTGCTTAAGGCCTTAGGAGCCGATCCTGCTCTTTATGAGAAAATTCCAACAGCAGATTTGGAAGAAGAAAAACCAGGAATAGCAGATGAAGTAGCGCTGGGTGTCACCTATAATGAAATCGATGATTACCTAGAAGGCAAACAAGTGAGTCCAGAAGCTCAAGCCACTATTGAAAAATGGTGGTACAAAGGCCAACACAAACGCCACTTGCCAATCACAGTATTTGATCATTTTTGGGAGTAAAAAGGTCCACTGGACCTTTTTAGCCCGAGTCTTAAAATAGGAGAACGAGGAAGAAATCGGTAACTCGTAGAGTTCGATTTCGTAGTCTCACCATACAATATTGTGAAAAGCATCAAAAAGAAGGGCGATTTCATCCGTCCTTTTCTTCTAGATTAAAATAACCAACTTGCAAAGTTCAAGTTGCATAAAAAAATGAAGGGAGACAATCTATGAAGCATCTTGGAAGTCTTGTCATAGAGACAGAGCATTTATACTTGAGGCCTTTCATTTTGGAGGATGCACCAGCGATGTTTGAAAATTGGGCTTCTGATCCTGAAACTCTGAAATATGTCACCTGGGATGCCCATGCATCTTCTGAGAGAACTAGAGAATCAATTAAAAGATGGATCGAACAGTATCGTAAATCAGATACTTATAAATGGGCGATCTGTTTGAAAACATCACCGGATCAGGTAATTGGAGATATTAGTGTGGTTTCTCAGGACCCGGAAAGTCAATCATGCGAGCTAGGTTATATCCTTGGCAAGAAATTCTGGGGGCAGGGATTCATGACAGAAGCCGTCATAGCTGTTTTGGCTTTCTTATTGAACGAAGTCGGATTTAAAGAAATCAAAGCCACTTATGTCAGTTTAAATCCTGCTTCAGGGAAAGTCATGGAAAAGACAGGAATGCAGTATGTAGAAACCATCCCTCATGCCATTCAACGCAAAGGATATTGTGGGGATAAAATCATCTATTCTATACAGAATCCCTCTCTATAGGGTGATTTTTACTTGAAGATTCTGCTCAAAGGATTATAATAGTAAATAACGAAAAAAGGAGATTGCTATGTCAGAATTAACGAAAGAATTTACAGACCAGCTCTATGCTAATTATGAAGCAAATGTGAAATATGCGGCTCTTGAAAATGCTGTTACCCACAATGGGATCCATGCATCGCTTGAAACGCGCAAGAGTGCAGTAGAAAATACACCAGTTTTTTCACTTGATTTGACCAAGGATAAGGTGACAAACCAAAAAGCATCTGGACGTTGTTGGATGTTTGCTGCTTTAAATACCTTCCGTCACAAGATGATTTCAAGCTTCCAATTGGAGGATTTTGAATTGTCTCAAGCACATACTTTCTTTTGGGATAAGTATGAAAAATCAAACTGGTTTTTGGAGCAAGTGATTGCGACAGCAGACCAAGAATTGACCAGCCGTAAGGTGGCTTTTCTCCTACAAACCCCACAACAAGATGGCGGTCAATGGGATATGGTGGTATCTCTCTTTGAGAAATACGGAGTGGTTCCAAAA
>JBKXCY010000049.1:0-9497 GCA_046994005.1 Streptococcus sp. | reverse complement strand
ATTAAAAGCCTTCCTCCTTCGTGGAAACGTTGTTGATCTTGCTGTCGCAGTTATCATTGGAGCTGCTTTTGGAGCTATCGTAACATCACTCGTTAACGATGTCATTACACCACTTATTTTGAACCCTGCTTTGAAAGCTGCTCGTGTTCAAAATATTGCACAATTGTCATGGAACGGTGTTGCATACGGTAGCTTCTTGAGCGCTGTGATCAACTTCCTTGTTGTTGGTACTGTTCTTTTCTTCGTAGTAAAAGCTGCTGAGAAAGCTCAAAACCTTGGTAAAAAGGAAGAAGCTGTTGAAGAAGAAACTCCTGCTCCAACTCAAGAAGAGTTGCTTGCTGAAATCCGCGACTTGCTTGCAAACAAATAATCAGATAAAAAGATCCGATCTTCTAGCTAGAAGATCGGTTTTTTTGTCTTTAACGGATGAAAAAAACAAAAAACAGACCGAGGTCTGTTCTTGTATTCAATTAGAATTTTTTACGTTTACGAGCTGCTTCTGATTTACGTTTACGTTTTACAGAAGGTTTTTCATAGAATTCACGTTTGCGTGTTTCTTGAAGAGTACCAGCTTTAGTAACCGCACGTTTGAAACGACGAAGAGCATCGTCAAGAGATTCATTCTTACGTACTACTGTTTTTGACATATTTTTCACTCCCTTCAAGCCTAAAATCTTAATAATTTTATCACACTTTAAGGACGCTGTCAAGATCTTTTGAAACTTTTCTAGCCCTCCTAGCCTTCATGTCATTTCTTTTTCCAACTTTTTCATTCTTCTCATTTTATGATACAATGGAAACAAAGAAAACCCTGAAGGAGATACTATGTCAGAAATTTATGATATTACAATTGTTGGGGGCGGACCAGTTGGTCTGTTTGCTGCTTTTTATGGCAATATGCGCCAAGTAAAAGTCAAACTGATTGATTCCTTACCTCAACTGGGAGGGCAACCAGCTATTCTCTATCCAGAAAAGAGTATCCTCGATGTACCTGGCTTTACCAATTTGACTGGTGAAGAATTGAGCAACCGCTTGATCGAGCAAGTTAAACGGTTTGATACACCGATCTTTCTCAATGAAACTGTAGAGGATATCCGAAAAGAAGGCGATCTCTTCACCATCACTACTTCTCGCCAAGTGCATCAGTCTAAAGCAGTCATTATTGCCATGGGCGGTGGTGCCTTTAAGCCACGCGCCCTTGACATTGAGGGAGCTGAAGACTTTGATAACGTCCACTATCATGTTTCGAACATCCAACAATATGAAGGACAGCAGGTGACCGTCCTTGGTGGTGGAGACTCTGCTGTAGACTGGGCTCTTGCTTTTGACAAGATTGCTCCAACTACGATCATTCATCGTCGGGATAACTTCCGTGCTTTAGAACATAGTGTAGAGGAACTCAAACAATCTTCTGTTAGCATCAAAACACCATTTGTTCCTAGCCGCTTGATTGGCGAAAATGGTCATGCTACACACCTTGAAATCACAAAAGTCAAATCCGATGAAACCGAACTCCTCCCGATTGATCACTTATTTGTCAACTATGGCTTTAAATCTTCTATCGGAAACTTGAAAGAATGGGGTGTAGAATTGCAACGCCATAAAATCAAGGTCAACCAAAAACAAGAAACCAGCCTTCCTGGAATTTATGCTTGTGGAGACTGCTGCTTCTATGAAGGAAAGATCGATCTCATTGCTACAGGTCTGGGAGAAGCCCCAACAGCTGTAAACAACGCCATCAACTACATCTATCCAGATAAGAAAGTCCAACCAACACACTCAACCAGTTTATAATAAAAAAGGCCTTTGGCCTTTTTTATTTGTCTAAATCGTCTGCGATTTTATTAATCTTACGCAAGCGGTGATTGACGCCGCTTTTTGAAATAGGTTGTTGCAAACTATCAGCGATCTGCTGGATGGAATAATCTGGATGGTTCATCCGAATATAGGCAACTTCTTGCAAGTCACTTGGTAAACTCCCTAGACCGACTGTATCCACAATTTTACTGATATTATTGATGGTTTTCATACTAGCTGTAACCGTGCGTTGGATATTGGCCATCTCGGCATTATTGGCCCGATTGAGGTCATTGCGCGTCTCTCTCATGACCTTGATGGACTCAAATTCCTGCATGGCTTGCATGGCCTCTACGACAATTAGAAAATCAATAATATCTTCCGCTCGTTGCAAATAGGTTACCACTCCTTTTTTACGCTCGATGGTTTTCGCATCTAGTAAAAATCCTTGCATGAGAAGGGCAATTCCTTCCGCGTGGTCTGTATAAACAGAATGAATTTCCAGCTGGTACTTCCCTTTTTCAGGATCTTTTATCGAACCACTCGACAGAAAAGCTCCTCGAAGATAAGCACGACTGGCTACTTCATCCTCTAAAACACTAGCATCAATGCCTGTCTCAATCCCAAAGAAGGCATCTGCCAAATGTAAGTCAGCTAAAATTTCTTCTACCTTTTCATCCAAGAATACTGTGTAGACACGATTCTTTTTCAAATTGGTTTTTTGGTGGTGACGAATATCCGACTTAGCTTCATAAAAATGATGCAATAATTCATAAATATGGCGAGCAATCTTGGCATTTTCTGTCGTTACCGAGAGCGTCAAGCCCCCCATTGAAATCCCAAGACTTCCAGACATCTTGATAATGGCAGCCAATTCGCTCTTTTCAAATCGCTTGAGAGACAATAATTCTTCTTTGACACGAACCGTAAAACTCATTTTCTCACCTGCACGATCTGCATCAACTCTTCGACCACTTTTTCACCATCATGAAAGGCGCCTCCATTGACCAACTTCAAGAAATCAGAAGAAATCACTTGGGGAACTTGCGAGTGCAGCCCTTTGAAATCGTGCTCTACCTGCACCAAGTATTCATCAAATTTGTTACTGTTCATGTAAGCTGCGGGAACCTGATTGATATTGACAAGGACGGTATCGATGAACTTCTCTCCCAAATGTTTATGGAGAACGGCAACGTGGTCACTGTCTGTGAAATGCTCGGTTTCTCCTCTTTGGGTCATGATGTTACAAACATAGGCTACCTGAGCCTTGGTTACAAGGATGGCTTTCCCAATCTCATCGATCATCAAATTAGGAAGGATCGAGGTAAAGAGCGAACCAGGACCTAAGACGACCATATCACTTTCAAGAATAGCTTCCACTACTTTTTTACTAGCTTTTGGACGCTCTTGATCAAAGGTATTGGTCACATAGACATGATCAATCATGCCGGTGTAGTTAGCAATATGGCTTTCTCCTACCACTTCTTTTCCATCTTGAAAAACGGCATGAAGGGTCAAGGGACTGTCACTGGAAGGATAGATCTTGCCGGTCGTATGAAAGAATTTGGTTAACAACTGCATGGCATTATAGGTCGAGCCTTGCATCTCTGAAATCCCTGCAATAATTAAGTTTCCCAATGGGTGCCCAGCCAAAGGACCATCATCGTCTGCAAAGCGGTATTGAAAGACTTTCTCATAAAAACGAGGCATATCTGACATGGCAACCAAGACATTTCGAAGATCCCCAGGTGGTGTCAATTTTTGGATGTTCTTCCGCAATTCACCTGAGCTACCTCCATCATCTGCAACAGTTACAATGGCAGTGATCTCGACCGGTTTCTTTCTTAGACTATCGAGAATAACAGAAATCCCTGTCCCTCCTCCAATAACGGTTACTTTAGGTTTTCTCATGAGCGATTCACCGTTTCTTTCCGTCTGTCCTTGTCTCTATGACTGCAATTGACCTGCCAATTTTTTTCTAAATCATGCGCTAAGCGCTCTGCAAAGGCTACTGAACGGTGTTGACCTCCAGTACAGCCCATGGCGATGGTGAGAACGGATTTACCTTCTCGTTTATAAGACGGTAAAATAGGAACGATTAAGTCATGGAGATGACGGTAAAAGTCCTCTGATTCAGGGTGATCCATGACATAATCATAGACAGCTGGATCTTGACCGGTTAAATTCCGAAGTTCCAATTTATAGTAGGGATTTGGAAGAAAACGCACGTCAAAGACGAGGTCAGCATCGATCGGAAGGCCGTATTTGAAACCAAATGACATGACCTCAACCCGAAAATCTGGCTGATTATCTTGACTGGCAAATTGCTCCGCAATCGTTTTTCTCAGATTACGGGGCGTCAATTCAGTCGTGTCCACCACATTTTGACTGATATTTTTCAAAGGAGACAAGAGCTCTCGCTCTAAGGTAATCCCATCTAAAACACGACCATCTGCTGCTAGTGGGTGGCTACGACGTGTTTCCTTGTATCGTGCTACCAACTCACTGTCAGTAGCATCCAAGAACAAAACCTTGAAATCGAGGTCTTCTTGGTTGTCCAATTCATCCAAAATGGTGCGAATTTCATTGAAAAAAGAACGGCTTCGCATGTCTACAACAACGGCTAATTTATTGTTATCCGGGCTATGACGCATGAGTTCAATAAATTTCAGCAAGAGCGCCGGTGGCATATTATCGATGGTAAAGTAACCCAAATCCTCAAACGATTGGATAGCGACGGTCTTGCCAGCACCGCTCATCCCTGTTACCATGACTAGTTGAATCTTACTTTCTGTCATTTTCTCCTCCCAAAATAAAACAGAGTGGCCTACAGTTTCCTGCTTTCCACTCTGTCTTTTTGTCTTTGAATGGTTATTAGGCCTTGATTTCCGCAATAACTTCAATTTCAACCTTCACATCACGTGGCAGGCGTGCTACTTCAACAGCAGATCGAGCTGGAAACTCTGTGGTAAAGACTGTTTTATAGACCTCATTAAAAGGTACAAAGTCATTCATATCACTTAAGAAACAAGTGGTTTTCACCACGTGGTCGAAGTCTGTCCCAGCCTCTTCCAAAATAGCCCCAATATTTTTTAAGACTTGCTCTGTTTGTTCTTGGATGGTTTCGCCAATGATTTCTCCTGTTTCAGGTGACAAGGGAACTTGTCCGCTTGCAAAGAGAAGATTGCCTACGATTTTCCCTTGAACATAAGGTCCAATTGCTGCAGGTGCTTTATCTGTATGAATTGTTTTTGCCATAGTATTCTCCAAGTCTATTTACTTCTGCTGGCTTTCTTTTGCTAATTTTTCCCTTTGTAAGCGCAACTTGCGCTTAGGATTTAGCGTATTAAAGAGTTCTTCTAATTTTTCAGCATTCCAAACATCAGCTGCTGAAACAAAATTTCCATTTTCATCTCGAAAAGATATTGGTTTATCTCCCACTGAAAAAGCCTCATTTCTTATTTGGAATCCTTGATCCGCTCGGGACCATTCTTAATCTACAAACTCAAATTCAAATTTACCGATCCGGACGATATCGCCATCTTTTGCCCCACGTGCACGGAGAGCTTCATCAACACCCATTCCACGCAATTGACGAGCAAATTTCATGACCGCTTCATCTCGATCGAAATTCGTCATATTAAAGAGTTTTTCAAGTTTTTCACCAGACAAGACCCAAGCGGCATCGTCATCCCGACTGATGTCAAAGGCTGGCCGGTCTTCATCAAAGCCATAGTAAACTTCTTCTTGGACCATGTCGTCTTCTGAATACAAGAGGAATTCTGGTGTTTTGTCTAACAATTCTGCCGTTGCTTCTAACAAGTTGTCCAAACCTTGATGCGCCAAACTAGAGATCGGGAAGATCTGTGGCAGTTCATCAAACTCATCGTAATTGGCGCCACTTTTCTTGAATTCTTTCAAATTTTCTTGGCTTTCCGGCATGTCCATCTTATTAGCCACAATAATTTGTGGACGTTCATCAAGCGAAGATTATAGGTTTCAAGCTCTTTATTGATTTGAACATAATCTTCATAAGGGTCGCGTCCTTCACTGGCAGACATATCAATAACATGCAAGATAACACGGGTACGCTCAATGTGACGAAGGAACTGGGTTCCTAGTCCAACACCTTGGCTAGCCCCTTCAATCAATCCAGGGAGGTCTGCTACGGCAAAGGATTCCCCAGATGGAGTCCGAACCATTCCCAAATTTGGAACGATGGTTGTGAAATGATAAGCCCCAATTTTTGGTTTGGCTGAAGTGATGACACTGAGAAGGGTCGATTTCCCAACAGAAGGGAAGCCAACCAAACCAACATCTGCCAAGACCTTCAGTTCTAACTCTAATTCACGTTCCTGACCAGGCTCTCCATTTTCAGAAATCTCTGGTGCTGGATTTTTAGGAGTGGCAAAACGAATATTTCCACGCCCTCCTCGGCCACCGTGTGCAACGATGTACTCTTGTCCATTTTCAACTAGGTCAGTAATGACCTTGCCCGTTTCAGCATCTCGGACGGTCGTTCCTTGGGGAACTCGTACATAGAGATCTTCTGCTCCCCGTCCGTGCATCCCTTTGGTCATTCCTTTTTCCCCATTTTGGGCTTTGAAATGCCGATTATAACGGAAGTCCATCAAGGTGCGCAAGCCTTCGTCTACTACGAAGATGACATTGCCACCACGACCTCCATCACCACCCCAAGGTCCGCCATTAGGGACATATTTTTCACGGCGAAAGGCCACCATGCCATCACCGCCATTTCCAGCCTTGACCTTAATCTTGGCTGTATCTAAAAACATACTCATAAATAGATGATTTCCTTTATTTCTGCGTGCGTCTTAATAAGAAAGAGCACCAATTGCGGTTGCAAAGATTGCACCAACCGTTACAATCAACATAATCACAATAACCACCATCGTGATCATTTCAAATGGTGTTTTTTTACGTTTTCCGTTATCTCCAAAAGCCACTGCTAATACCTCGATTACTATAAATTCATTAGCCCTATTTTACCACGAAATAGGGGATTTTTCAAATCGAGCCTACACAAAAAGACCAGACAAACGTCTGATCTTTTATGGATAGATTTAGGAATCTTTTCTTACTCGTAAAATACTAACAGAAAGAACCGCCAGTAAGACACCCATGACAAGAACAACCGGTGTCATCTTCTCACCTGTACTTGGAAGAACTTTTTTCTTACCAGGTTTTGGAGCTTCTTCTTCTTTGACAGAAGTTGATGAATAGCTAGAACTTGATGAAGATGATGAGGTTGATGATTTTGGATCTGGATTCGGACTTGGTTTTGGATCTGGTTGTGGTTTAGATGGCTCTGGATCTGGTTTTGGATCCGGTTGCGGTTTAGATGGCTCTGGATCCGGTTGTGGTTTAGATGGCTCTGGATTTGGGGTCGGAGGGGTTTGGTCTTTCTCACCCAATCCTTCGCCAGATCCTGATTCTAATCTCACTTCGCGGGTTAAGCTACGAGGTGCTGGGAAATTGGTTGCTGTCCATGTTAACGCGTTATGAACAAGATCACCTACTTTTGTACCAGGAGCTACTTTGGTCGAATATTCGATATACATTGGCCAGTTGTAGTTATCTCCAAAATTAATGGTAAAGCCAGTAATTTTGCCATCTGCATTCTTTTCAAAAACCGCTTTTTTAGTAAAGTTATCAAGAACTGGAAGATTTAAAATCTGCGCTTCATTCTTAATGCCACCTTCTACAGGATTATATCGAACAGCGCGTAAGCTCCCTTCAACCAATGTTAAACCATCTCCGAATTGGTCTTTAATGACCATTCCACGAAGCATATCTTGGCGAGCATTTAAGAGAATCCGCCATTTGATAATGGTTGGATCAGACTTATCTTGGTAACCGTATTTCATCTCATAGTCTCCAGCTTCTCCAGCTGTTTTTTCATAATTCAATGAAAAATCTGTATTTCCTAGTTTAAACTGGATTGGAGAAGTTTTTGTAACTACTTCTGAGTCTACTTTTACATCAAAATGAAGAGCAACTCGTTTGTTGAGTGGATGAGATGCGAAATAATCATTAAAGGTAACGGTCACTGTTTTCTTAGCTGTATCAACGACAGCTTTCCCCACCGTCTGACCATTTGATTGACCTTCCTCAAGAACATTGAATTCCAGTGCTGTGTAGAGGGCTAATTCTTTTGGCAAACTAAGAGTTAAGGTATCACCAACTTGAATAGTTTGCGAATCTGGAAAGGCTAAATAAATACTTGCTGACAATTTTTCATTTGTCAACACCTTGCTCCCATTTGTTAGCGTGTTACCATCTTTCGTTAGACGTGCTGTCTGTGTATATGATGAGACTTCTGCAGCATGTATTGTTTTAGTCAAACCAGCTGTGAATAGAATCGTTAGCACTAAGGCAAGTGCCCATACAATTTGACGAACCTGTTTCATAACTTCCTCCTTTGCTCACCTATTTGCGAGCCATGTTTTTTACAAGGTTAAAGTCCGATTTCTGCTTGAACAACTGCAGCAATGGTATCTACATAGTAGTCCACTTCTTCATGGGTTGGTGCTTCTGCCATCACTCGAAGGAGGGGTTCAGTTCCACTTGGACGTACCAAAATACGTCCATTTCCTGCCATCTCCGCTTCCATTTTTTCAATGATTTCACGAATAGCAGGTACTTCCATCGCCTTGTCTTTCATGCTATTTTCAACCCGGATATTGACGAGTTTTTGTGGATAAATGGTTACTTCAGCAGCCAATTCAGATAATTTCTTACCGGTTTCTTGCATGATTTTCGTCAATTGAACGCCTGTTAATTGACCATCACCAGTTGTGTTGTAATCCATGATGACTACGTGACCGGATTGTTCACCACCAAGGTTGTAACCAGACTTGCGCATCTCTTCGACCACATAACGGTCTCCAACAGCTGTGATTTCTTTTTGAATTCCCTTCGCATCTAATGCCTTGTGGAAGCCAAGATTGGACATGACGGTTGTGACGATGGTATTTTTTTCGAGCAAGCCCTTGCTTGAAAGATAAGAACCGATGATGTACATGATCTTATCTCCGTCTACAATCTCTCCATTTTCATCAACAGCAATCAAGCGATCGCTGTCTCCGTCAAAGGCAAGACCAATCGCTGCACCTACTTCTTTCACCTTCTCTTGCAAATGCTCTGGGTGAGTAGAACCAACCCCATCATTGATGTTCAAACCATCTGGGTTTTCACCGATGACGGTCAATTGAGCTCCCAAATCTGCAAAGATTTGACGGGCACTAGTAGAGGCTGCACCATTTGCTGTATCCAAGACTACGTGCATACCCTCGAGTTGGACACCTGTCGATACAAGGAATTCTTGATACTTACGCAAGCCTTCCGGATATTCCATGACCGTTCCTAAACCTTGGGCACTTGGACGTGGAAGCGTATCTTCAGCCGCATCAAGTAAGGCTTCAATTTCAAGTTCGCGATCGTCATCCAATTTGAAACCATCACCACCAAAGAATTTGATGCCATTATCCAAGGCTGGATTGTGGCTAGCAGAAATCATCACTCCGGCGCTGGCTTTTTCCGTACGAACTAGATAAGCAACACCTGGTGTTGCAATCACACCCAACTTGTAGACACGAATCCCAACAGATAAGAGGCCAGCAATTAAGGCATGCTCTAACATTTCACCAGAAATACGCGTATCACGTCCAACAAATACC
>JBKXCY010000048.1:0-9836 GCA_046994005.1 Streptococcus sp. | reverse complement strand
GCTCGACAATCCAAAAATAATTGAGAGGCTAGGACTTTTGTCCCAGCCTCTTTTAGTCTGTTTTATTAGTAATTTGATGGAAAATCTTTTGCCAAGTTTCGTGGCGACGCCAGAGACTAGTATGGATTTGACCGTCTAGTTCATAGCGTATGAGTTTGGTTTTTTGGCTGATGGACTCCAGTTCAAAGTTTTGGAATTGAACTTGGTCGCTTGCGAGAACCTCTATTAATTCCGCTTTGTGGTGTTCGTGACCGGTATCGTCAATCAAGGTATAATTATCTGCTAGCAGTGTATCAAATTCTTGCTTAGCATAGAGGCGTTTTTCGTAGGTCAAGAGTTTCTTTTCAACGTTTTCGATCAGCTCATCTTCAGGAATTGAGCTAGGTTCCACATGGACGTCAATGTCAAAGACTCCAAATTCTTCTTTCAAGAGATCCTCGACTTTTTCAGTGATGGCATGGCTTTCATAGACTGAAAGATCGGGATTCATCTCCAAGACAACGTCCAGATAGATATTGCTTCCGTAGGTCCGTCCGCGTTGATATTTCACACGCGCAATCTTAGGGAGTTTTAAAATAGCTTTTTCGTAATCTTCGAGGAGACTATCGTCAAAGCCGTCTGAAAGACTAAAGGAAGATTCCATAAAAATATCGTAGGCTGTTTTGAGGATAAAGAAGGTGATGATGATGGCTGCGATTTTATCGACAATTGGATAGTTAAAAGCACTAGCAGCAATCGCGATCGACGTTCCAAGAGAAGTGACGACGTCTGAAAGATTGTCTTTTGCGGCCGCTTTTAAGGCTTTTGATTTGGCACGTTTTGCTAAGCGAAGATTGTAGAAATAAACGCCTAGCATGACAAGGGCTGAAACCACTCCGACACCAGCACCGAGTGGATCAATGCTAACGGTTTCATTGCTGAAGATCTTTTGGAGGGTATCGCGTAAGACATCAAAACCGACATAAAACATAATGATGGAGGTGACTAGACTAGCTAGATCCTCAATTTTCCAGTGACCAAACTTGTGATCACGGTCAGCAGGTTGGCGAGCGAGACGAATCCCGATGAGCAGGGCAGCATTGCTGATAATATCTGATAAGTTGTTAAATCCATCAGCGACCAAACTAGAGGAGTGAAGCAGATGGCCAGTAGCTAATTTTGCTGAAGAAAGTAGTAAATAGGCTAAAATACTGATGATGGCACCACGTTCGGCCAGTTTTAAGTTACTGTATGGTTTTTCCAAAATTTCCTCCTACAACTTCGGATATGAACCTGTTTTCTTTAAGCTACTATTATATCGTTTTTGGAAGGGAAATTCAAATGAGTCCTTTTTTAAAAGAAGCTAGGTCGGTTTTTGTGGTATAATGGTCAGTTAGAAAGGCAGCTATCCACTGATGAAATTTACTTATCAGCTTATGTTAGTTTATCTGATGTTTCCAGCATGTATTTCACAAAAAACGAATCTACAAAATAACAGATAAAGTCTTTAAAGTTATTTGGAATCAAACTATACACGAAAGGAAGTTGTTAATTTGTTGAAATTAAATAAGTAATTGGAATCGATGATTCTAAAAATAACATATTAGTCACTTTAGAAGATGGTCGTTGCGCTCTAGTTGATAGAGAAAGAAGAGGCTATGTTGTAGAGATTCTTTTAGATTCGTTTTATAAATGGATGTCATTTTCTAAAGAAGTTACAAAGTCGGACGAAGACGATGCACAAGAGATTTTAAATCATCCAAAAGGTATAGCGTTTGGCCCTCTTTCTGAAAGATATTTGAGCGATTCAAAATTGAAACAAAGATTCGATGAAATCAAAGCAGAATTAGGTTATTCATATTAGTTTTTGGTCGTATTTTACGGCTTTTTTTGTGGTATAATAGAACGATTGAATGAATGAGGAGTATGAGATGAATCCTTTATTGAATGGTATGAATAATCGCCAAGCGGAGGCGGTCCAAACGACAGAAGGTCCCCTCTTGATCATGGCGGGGGCAGGTTCTGGTAAGACACGTGTCTTGACCCATCGAATTGCTTACTTGATTGATGAAAAAATGGTCAATCCTTGGAATATTTTGGCCATTACCTTTACCAATAAGGCCGCTCGGGAGATGAAAGAGCGAGCTTATCAGCTAAATCCGGCGACTCAAGATTGCTTGATCGCCACCTTCCACTCCATGTGTGTGCGTATCCTTCGACGCGATGCGGATCACATTGGTTACAATCGTAACTTTACCATTGTTGATCCAGGTGAGCAACGAACACTGATGAAACGTATTCTCAAGCAGTTAAACTTGGATCCTAAGAAATGGAATGAACGAACCATTTTGGGAACTATTTCCAATGCCAAGAATGACTTAATTGATGAAGTGGCTTATGCCGCCCAAGCGGGGGATATGTACACCCAGATCGTCGCCAAGTGTTATGAGGCTTACCAAAAGGAACTTCGTCAGTCAGAAGCGGTGGACTTTGATGATTTGATCATGCTGACCTTGCGTCTCTTTGATCAGCATCCAGATGTACTGACTTATTACCAGCAGAAGTTCCAATACATCCATGTAGATGAGTACCAAGATACCAACCATGCCCAATACCAATTGGTCAAACTCTTGGCTTCTCGCTTTAAAAATATCTGTGTTGTTGGGGATGCGGACCAGTCTATTTATGGCTGGCGGGGAGCGGATATGCAGAATATCCTGGACTTTGAGAAGGATTATCCTGATGCCAAGGTCGTCTTGTTAGAGGAAAATTATCGCTCCACTAAAACCATCCTCCAAGCAGCTAACGATGTGATCAAAAACAATCGGAACCGCCGTCCGAAGAATCTTTGGACCCAAAATGAAGACGGGGAAGAGATTGTTTATTACCGGGCCAATGATGAGCAGGATGAAGCGGTCTTTGTTGCCAAAACCATTGAAGAGCTCAGTCGCGAAGCTGGCTATAAGCATCGTGATTTTGCGGTTCTCTACCGGACCAATGCCCAGTCACGGACCATTGAAGAAGCACTGCTCAAGTCCAACATACCTTACACTATGGTAGGGGGCACCAAGTTCTACAGCCGGAAGGAAATTCGGGATGTCATTGCTTATCTGAACTTGATTGCTAACCTCAGTGACAATATCAGTTTTGAGCGCATTATCAATGAACCTAAGCGGGGAATCGGGCCGGGTACAGTGGATAAGATTCGCGATTTTGCCCAAATGCAAGAGACTTCGCTCCTGGATGCTTCAGCCAATATCATGCTCTCTGGCATCAAAGGAAAGGCAGCCCAAGCCATCTGGGACTTTGCCAATCTCATTCTTGATTTGAGAGAAAGATTGGACCAGCTGACCATTACAGAATTGGTCGAAGAAGTCCTTGATAAGACAGGTTACATGACGGCCCTAACCAATCAGGGGAATTTGGAAAGTCAGGCTCGCATTGAGAATATCCAAGAGTTCCTGTCTGTTACCAAAAATTTTGATGAAAACGGGGAAACCGTCGAAGACGAATCAGGTGTTGACACCTTGAGTCGCTTCTTGAATGATTTGGCCTTGATTTCCGATACAGACGATGGAGCGCAAGAGACCTCAGAAGTGACCTTGATGACTCTTCATGCAGCCAAGGGATTGGAGTTCCCAGTCGTCTTCTTGATTGGAATGGAAGAAAACGTCTTTCCTCTTAGTCGGGCGGCAGAGGATCCAGATGAGTTGGAAGAAGAGCGTCGCTTGGCTTATGTAGGGATCACGCGGGCAGAGAAGGTTCTCTTCTTGACCAATGCCAATTCTCGTTTGCTCTTTGGGCGGACCAGCTATAACCGTCCGACGCGCTTTATCAATGAAATTAGCTCAGATTTGTTAAGCTACCAAGGATTAGCGCGTCCGGCCAACACTAGCTTTAAGGCTTCTTATAGCAATGGTGGCGGAACGACCTTTGGAAAAGGCATGAGTCTGTCACAAGCCCTTCAAGAGCGCAAGAGACAAGCAGCTCCAAGTGCCCTCACATCATCAAGCCTCCCCTTTGGCAATGGTAACCGAGCGGGTGCCAAAGAAACTGTCGCTTGGTCTATTGGCGACATTGCCATTCACAAGAAGTGGGGCGAAGGAACCGTGCTTGAGGTATCAGGAAGTGGCAACACCCAAGAGCTCAAGATCAACTTCCCAGAAGTGGGGCTCAAGAAACTCTTGGCAAGTGTCGCGCCGATTGAGAAGAAATAAACTGAAGCCAGTAAGCTAAGTGTACTGTTTCAGATCATAAACATGCACTATCTCCTTGAGGATCTAATTTGTTACTGCAAGAAAAAGTTCCAAGAAAAGTCTCTATAGAGGAATGAATATTCAGTTGAAACCAGCAAGCCTCGTTTGCTGGTTTTGATTTTACTGGTGGCATGATATAATATACTAAGAATAGAGAAAGAGGCAGGCTATGAACGAAATCAAGTGTCCCAACTGTGGGGAAGTTTTTACAGTTAATGAAAGTCAATACAGCGAGCTCTTGTCACAGGTACGGACAGCTGAGTTTGACAAGGAAATTCATGAGCGAATTCGGCAAGAGTTGGCTTTAGCTGAGCAAAAAGCCCTTAATGAGCAGCAAGAGAAGTTAGCCAAGAAGGACCAAGAAATTGCCCAGTTACAAAACCAGATTCAGCAGTTTGATACGGAAAAAGAATTGGCGAAAAAGGAAGTAGAGCAAACCGCTAGCCAAAGTCTGCTAGAGAAAGAAAAAGAAGTTCAGGCACTGGAGAATCAGCTGGCGACCTTGCGCTTGGAGCATGAAAACCAACTGCAAAAGACGCTTTCTGACTTAGAGAAAGAAAGAGATCAGGTCAAAAATCAGCTTCTTTTACAAGAAAAAGAAAACGAGCTTTCTCTTGCTTCGGTGAAACAAAACTATGAAGCACAGCTCAAGGCGGCTAGTGAGCAAGTTGAGTTTTACAAGAATTTCAAGGCCCAACAATCTACAAAAGCTATTGGTGAAAGTTTAGAACAGTATGCGGAGAGCGAGTTTAACAAGGTTCGTAGTTTCGCCTTCCCAAATGCCTATTTTGAAAAGGACAACAAGGTCTCTGCGCGTGGGTCTAAAGGCGACTTTATCTTCCGCGAGTGCGATGAAAATGGGGTAGAGATTATCTACTATGTTTGAGATGAAAAATGAAGCGGATGGAACTGAGAAAAAGCATAAGAATGCAGACTTTTACAAGGAGTTGGATAAGGACCGTCGAGAAAAGAACTGTGAGTATGCTGTTTTGGTAAGTATGCTTGAAGCTGATAACGATTACTTCAACACAGGGATTGTCGATGTTAGCCACGAGTATGAGAAGATGTATGTGGTGCGTCCTCAGTTCTTTATCCAACTGATTGGGCTCTTGCGTAATGCGGCTCTTAACTCTCTTAAATACAAGCAAGAACTAGCACTTATCCGTGAGCAAAATATTGACATTACCCACTTTGAAGAAGACCTAGACGCCTTCAAGGTTGCCTTTGCCAAGAACTACAATTCAGCATCCGTCAACTTCGGTAAGGCCATCGATGAAATCGACAAAGCCATCAAGCGGATGGAAGAAGTCAAGAAATTCCTCACCACATCAGAAAATCAACTCCGCCTCGCCAACAACAAGCTGGATGATGTATCAGTCAAAAAATTGACTCGGAAGAATCCGACCATGAAGGCTAAGTTTGATGCCTTGAAGGGGGAATAATCTTTGTATTCAGCTAAGAACGCTACCTTGTCCATGAATGGGAAAACCATGGATTATGTGACCTTTGGTAAAGGTAAGCAACCATTAGTGATCATACCAGGCTTGGGGGATGGGGTGCAGACGGTTAAAGGAAAGGCCCAGCTCTTTTCCCTCTCTTATCGTCTACTTGCCAAACGCTATAAAATCTATGTTTTTTCTCGAATCAATGAGCTGAGACAGGGCTATACGACGCGGGCTATGGCAGCAGATGTAGCAGAAGCAATGGAGACACTAAACCTAGATACCGCCTATGTCATGGGGATTTCACAAGGTGGAATGATTGCCCAATGGTTGGTGGCAGATTTCCCTGAAAAGGTTCAAAAGCTCATCTTAGCTGTGACCACTGCAAAACCTAGTCAACTTGCTAGAGAACGAATTGAACATTGGCAACAACTTAGTCAATCTGGAAATTTTAAGCATCTCATGCTGGATATTGCACAGCACTCCTACACGCAAAAGAGCTATCAAAAGTGGCGGTTGCTTTATCATATTATGGGTCGCTTGGGGCGAATCAAAGATGAGAAACGAATTGCCATTCAGTCTCAGTCTTGCCTGGATCACGATAGCCTTAAGGTCTTAAAGGACATTCATTGTCCGACCCTGATCCTTGGTGCCCTTGAAGATGATGTGATCGGTGTGAATGGATCCAAAGAACTGGCAAAAGCGATTTCGGGTTGTCAGCTCCTTATTCTGAAGCATTCTGGCCATGCTCTTTATGAAGAAAATAAAGCATTTCAAGGGGCTGTTTGTGAATTCTTAAACTAAAAAACGCTGGAATCTGATTTTTCCAGCGTTTTTATGTTAGTTAAATCGCAAAGAGGTCGTTTAGGTTTTCTGCCATGGTTGGGTGGGTAAAGATTTGTTTTGCGATGTAAGTATAAGGGATCTTGTTGTCCATGGCCATGGTGATCAGATTGATGATTTCGCCTGCAGCTTCTCCAAAGAGCGTCACTCCAAGAATTTCTTTAGTTTCTGGGTTGACCACGGCTTTGAAGGCCC
This sequence comes from Streptococcus sp., assembly GCA_046994005.1. Taxonomy (GTDB): domain Bacteria; phylum Bacillota; class Bacilli; order Lactobacillales; family Streptococcaceae; genus Streptococcus. Next base: position 3,121 of record JBKXCY010000048.1, on the reverse strand, counting down.
CTCGGAGGTCTGCATTGACATGTCCACGAGGCATGGCAGCAACTGGTAATTCTTTAACAGCAACTGGAAGTCCTTTGTCACGTGCTTCTTGCTCGGTCAAACCGACTTGGGCAAGTGGAGGAGCAATAAAGAGTGTTGTTGCATAATTTCTACGAGTTTCGAGATTGTAGCTACCATCACCTGTAAGGTAGTTGAAGACAATGCGGAAGTCATCGAGTGACATGTAGGTGAATTGTGGACCACCATTGACATCCCCAACTGCAAAGACACCAGGTACGCTGGTTTCTAAATGACGGTTGACTTGAATCGCTCCACGATCAGTGACTTGGATGTCTGTGTTTTCAAGACCAAGTCCAGCTGTGTTTGGCTTACGACCTGTTGCGTAGAGAAGGATATCAAATTCGAAGTCTCCCTTATCCGTTACAACCGTTAAGCTGTTTTGGCCATCTTTGATTTCTTGGGTATGAACGCCTTGCAAGAATTGAATGCCATCTTCTTCCAGGTAGCCTTTTGCAAGAGCTGCAATGCTTGGCTCGATCCGTGGCAAGAATGTTTCAGAAGCATCCAATACCGTTACTTGGCTACCCAAGGTATTATAGAGATGAGCAAATTCCAATCCGATTGGTCCACCACCAAGGACGCCCAGGCGTTTAGGTAGATTTTCCAAACGTTGAATACCGGTTGAATCCACAGCAAATTTACTTTCAGCCAAACCTGGAATCGGAAGGATAGTTGGAACAGCACCAGTATTAATAATAATGGTTTCAGCTGTCAATTCTTCCTTTTCATCTCCAGCTTGAATTTCTATGACCTTGTTAGAAACGAAACGAGCCGTCGCGTCGATAATGTCTACACCAGTTCCAGCAATGGTTGCGTAGTTCTTGCCGTTGAGACGAGTGGTGACCGCATTTTTTTCGCTCATAGCTTGCTCAAAATTCAAGCCTTTTTCGGCGGCAACAATCAAGGTCTTGGTGGGAATACAAGCGATATTGATACAAGTACCACCGTACATAGACTTGCTCTTTTCAATCAGAGCGACTTTTTTCCCTTGGCTTGATAATTTCGCTGCAAGTGTTTTACCAGCTTTACCAAATCCAATAACAATAACATCATACATTAACATATGTTACACCTTCTTTCGTCTTCTATTGTATCAAACCCATTTTAAAAAGTCTGAAATCTGCTACGGGATTTTTTAGGAGCTCATGGGAAGGGGGAAAGAGGGACAAGAAGTCTGCTTTCATGGTATAATAAAGGGTCGGTGACCGTCATGGTCACACATGAGATAGAAAGAGCAAATCTAATGGATGGAATTATTAATGTAAAAAAAGAAGCAGGAATGACTTCACATGATGTGGTCTTTAAACTGCGGAAAATCTTAGGAACCAAGAAGATTGGCCATGGAGGAACTCTGGACCCGGATGTGGTGGGGGTACTTCCGATTGCCGTAGGAAAAGCGACCCGGATGGTCGAATTTATGCAGGATGAGGGTAAAATCTACGAGGGAGAAATCACTTTGGGATTCTCTACCACGACGGAAGATGCCAGCGGGGAAGTTGTCGAGCGGACGCCAGTAGAAGCACCTTTAGATGCAGCAGAGGTAGACAGTATGATTGCCCAGATGGTGGGAGAGATCGAGCAGGTACCACCCATGTATTCAGCGGTCAAGGTCAATGGGCGTAAGCTCTATGAATATGTGCGTGCAGGTGAAGAAGTGGAACGGCCTGTCCGACAAGTGACCATTTATGAATTCACGCGCACAAGCGAAATTCGTTATGAAGAAGGCCTGGCCCGTTTTCGCTTCCGGGTTAAATGCAGCAAGGGGACCTATATCCGGACCTTGTCGGTGGATCTGGGACAAAAGCTAGGCTATGCAGCTCATATGTCTTACTTGACACGAACTAGTGCCGCTGGATTGTCACTGGATGATGCCCTGACCTTGGAAGAGCTTGCTGAAAAAGTAGCGAAAGGAGATTTGAGCTTCCTTCATCCTCTTGAAATTGGGACAGGAAATCTAGAAAAAGTAGAGCTGACAGCCCAAGAGGTTGGCGAAGTCCAAGTAGGACGCTTTATTCCAGTTGAGAGCGAAGCCAGAGAGTTAGCTGCTTTTTACCAAGGGAAATTGGTAGCCATTTTAGAAAAAAGAGAAGAACTTTACAAACCTCGAAAAGTTTTTCTAACAGAAAGTGTGTTACAATAAATTCATGAATATTCGTACGATAACTACTGCTAACCAGATCCACTTGGAGAATGAGACAGTTTTGGTTCTGGGCTACTTTGATGGCCTGCATCTGGGGCATCAAGAACTCTTTAAAAAGGCGCGTCAGATCGCGGATGAAAAAGGCTTGAAGGTTGCTTTGTTAACCTTCCCTGAATCTCCTAAGTTGGCCTTTGTTCGCTACCAACCAGAATTGTTACTCCATTTGCAAAGTCCTGAGGATCGGTTCCAAAAATTAAACGAATTAGGAGTGGATGAGCTCTTTCTCATTGATTTTACGACCGATTTTGCTTCTAAAACAGCGAAAGAATTTGTTGATCAATTCGTAAAAGCCTTGAGAGCCCAAGTTTTAATTGCTGGATTTGATTATAGTTTTGGATCTGATAAGAAAACAGCCTCTGACTTAGCTGCTTATTTTGATGGTCAAGTGGAAGTCATTTCTCCTGTATTGGATCAGGGGGAAAAGATCAGTTCGACCCGCATCCGTCAAGCTGTTCTAGAAGGACGGGTCAAAGAAGCTGCACGGTTGCTAGGTCATCCCTTGTCCAGCCGGGGAATTGTTGTCCATGGGGATGCGCGGGGAAGGACCATTGGCTATCCTACTGCCAATCTAGCACCGATTGATCGGACCTATCTACCATCAGATGGAGTCTATGTAGTTGATGTAACTTATAAAGGGCATACCTATCGGGGCATGGCTTCTGTCGGGAAGAATATTACCTTTGATGGGAAGGAGCTTCGGTTTGAAGTCAATCTCTTTGATTTTTCTGGAGATATCTACGGTCATACCCTGACCATTCATTGGTTAGATAAGATTCGAGAAATGGTCAAATTCGATGGGATCGATCAACTAGTGGCGCAACTAGAAGAAGATGAAGCAGTTTCACGAAACTGGAACGAGGG